>JAFGVR010000054.1 GCA_016937915.1 Campylobacterales bacterium
CCTGAGTTAAACTTCATAGTTGGGCAGTTTGCATAAGCGTAAGGGCCTTTACAACCCATCTCAAACAAACACCACCCTTTCTTAGCTCCAGCATCACCCCACTCTTTTACAAACTCACCAAGCTCATAGTGACCGCGTCTCTCGCAGTTATCGTGGATGCGACCCTGATATGCCCATAGTGGGCGGTTATTTTTATCAAGCTCTGGAAGTTCTTCAAACATGATATATGAAAGGAGTGTTCCAACTATATTTACAGGGTTTGTAGGACAACCTGGGAGATTTATCACATCATCTCTTCCCAAAGCTTCAGCCACCCCTACAGCTCCAGTTGGGTTTGGCTCAGCGACTACAACTCCACCATCAAGTGCACAACTACCCACCGCTACAACAAGTGCTGCATCTTTTGCACACTTTTGTAAAAGCTCTAATCCAGTCTCCCCTTTTGGCCCTATGCGAAGGTACTTTCCATCCATAGCAAGTGGAACTGCACCCTCTACTATGAGGATATAACTTCCTTTATCATTTTTGATAATATCTTCTAAAACACTCTCACTCTGATCCCCTGCACTACTCATCAAAAGCTCGTGATAATCAAGTGAGATATAATCAAATATCAAATCCTCTACAGCTGGATTTGTTGATTTTATAAATGCTTCGGAGTTTCCTGAACAATCACTAAGTTCTAGCCAGATGATAGGCACTTTGTTTAGTGTAGAGATAGCACCATCTACAACCTGCTCAAAACTTGGATGGAGTTGCATAGATGCAGTTACCATAGATATCCAGCTATTAACTTCGTGTTTTGAGATGTCAAGTGACTCTAGTGCAGCATCAAGATTATCTACACTTAGACTATTTCTGGGATGCAAAGAGTTGTATTTATCAAGGCGTTTTTTCACCTCTGCTATCTCTTTTTCCCTTTTTATCTCTTGTGGGGTTTTTCTTGGCATATTTGGGTCAATTAAGCTTTGGGACTCAGCTATTACATCCTCTACCATCTTTTTACATCTGCCACAAACTCGCCCCGCATCGCTAAAATCAGCAAGTTCGCAAAAAGAAGAGATGCCAGTTTGTGTCACTATATCAACCAAATCTTGATGATATATATGCTCACAACTACATATCAGCCTTCCCCTCTCACCAATAAGGCGGTTTTGATAAAGGTAGTTTATGTCAAGTTCTGACTCTTCATCTATAATAGTTTGAAGATACCCAACATCTACATTTGAGTTTATCCCGATAAAGCGAACTAGCTTATCATCTTTGATAAAGTACTCATCTATCCTACTATCTTTTTTAGACGCTATAACTACCTTTTCATACTCTTTAGAAAACTTTGATGAGTTCACCTCTACTAAGTCAAACTCACCAACTTTTAACATATCTATAGTAGTTTGCATCTCAAATGGGTTTGGCTCAAGACCAAGTATATGATCTATCGCACTGTTAGCTTGGTCTGTACACTCTTTTACATGGCCAGCCACAAACCCAAGCTCCTCAACCTCTGCACACTCACCAACTGCATAAATGTCTGCATCACTTGTTTGCATATATCTGTTTGTGAGTATCCCTTTGTTTGATTTTAGAGTATCTCTAAAATCATCTATGTTTGGTTTGATGCCAACGCCAAAGATTAAGTAAGGGTTATCTATGAGAAGTTTTTTTGTTTTTAAAGATTTTAGTTCACCATCAACTATGGAGTGCTCGATTATCTCATCGTTATAAGAGATCTCTATCTTTTTATCTTTTAGGTAACACTGCTCCATCGTTTTTATAGATTCTAGTGATAGATCTTTTGAGTAGAGATGCTCACCTCTAAGTAAAAGTGTGATTTTTGAAACGGTTGGCATCTCATTTAGAGTTTCAAGTAGTTCAAGCCCTATTGGTCCACTTCCAACCACTACTACATTTTTCCCCTCAATGCCATCTCTTATATCCCACGAGTCTTTTGCACTTCTAAATACAGATGCACCCCTAACACCATCTATATCAAAAAGGGAGATTGGGATAGAGCCTGTTGCTATGATGAGTTTGTCGTAAGAGAACATAGAGTTTTGACTATAAACTCTCTTTGCATCTTTATCTATGGAGGTTATCTTTTGGTTTAGTTCTAGTTTTACAGTTGGGTCAAGTGGGAGGGAGATAGATTCAAGAGGAACACTATCATCAACAAGTCTGCAAAGGTGAATCCTATCATAGGGTTTGTAACTCTCATCACTCAAAACTACTATATCAAGTGAACCATTTTGTTTTTTTAGATTATTTGCCAGATAAACCGCAGCGATGCCACCGCCAACTATAACTACTCTCATGAACCTACACCTTTTAGAGAAAATTGATTTATGATAACTTATTTCATCTTAAAGTTATAAATTTTACAGGTTCCTCTTTCTCATATTTAAAAACTGCTTCACCTAAATTTGCATTTTCATAAGTTGGATCAGCTAAAACATACCTTTTTTTACCAACCATCACACTTGCCCCATCCATAGGGATATATAAAGCTGTTGATGTATGATCTGTATATCTAACACCAATCGCATTAAAACCAAAAAGATTTTTTACAAGATTTATAAAAAGTGCAACCCTATCTTCACTATCTGAATTTTTATAATAAAGGGTCTCTTGTGCAAACATACTTTTTTGTCTCCCAAACTGCTCCTCATCACTTTGATACTTGAAACTCTTTTGTATAAAATGGAGTAAAAAATTTATACCGCTACTTGCTCTTTGAGCATCCAAAAATTCTTTAAAACTTTTGGCTAATGAGATTGCAGTTGTATTGTCTAATGGTGCTTTAAAAAAAACTTCACTCTCTACAGTTGGATAAGTTGACATAAAATCTATAATGTTTTTGTTGTATTTATATTTCACAACATACTCTTTATCATCCACAACAAACCTCAAATCTTTTTCATCTATATTTTTTTCAAAATTGGGTAGTTGTTCCAATGAAAAATCAAAAAGCTTTGTAGCATCTGGATAATTTACATCATAGGTGTAAACCCCACCAGTTTCACTTGAAGAGTCTATAACATAATAACTTTGTCCGTTGATATTATAATTTGAAACATCATATATAAGCTGTTTAGA
>JAFGVR010000055.1 GCA_016937915.1 Campylobacterales bacterium
ATCGGATGCAACAATGAGTATAAACAAGAGATTATGAAAAAAGAGATTGAACAAAATGTTTACGATACCCCAAGGGAGTTTTACAAACAAGAAGCTATCAAGGTAGTAGAGATAGATGCACAAAACTTTCAGATACTAAAAAATGAGATACCAGATAGTCAAAATATCAAAAAAGTAAAAATTTTAGGGGCAAAACTAGATGATGTGATAGCACTACTAACTGAAGCTACAGAGCAAAATATCATATTTCAAACACAGCCTCAAAACTCATACAATTCAAACTACAATAACTACGATGAGAACACAAATACCCAAACAAACAATTCAAATAACATAGATAACGATGAGGAGCAGATAAAAGACTCCTTAGTATATGTATCTGCATCAAACATAAGTTTTGGAAGACTTCTAAAAAAAACAGTAGGTGATAAACTTAGCATCAGATACGATGATGAGACCTACTATCTAGGCTACCTAAAAACAGTAACTCTAAAGATCCCATCCCTCTCAGGGCTTAATGGTGAGCTTAAAAAAACATTGGAGACTTTGGGAGCTATAAATATAGTTCACGATGCCATAACATCATCTGTAACATTTTCAGCTCGTGAAAAAGAGTATATGGAGATCATGAAGTACCTAGAGATCCTTAGAGATAACCTCTATGTTATAGAGTACGATATAGCTATATACAATGTTGAGCTAAAAGATAATTACAACTTAGGGATAGATTGGAACCTTGTAACTAACCAAAACAAAGAGATATCATTTAACTCCAAAACAAGTTCAAGTTTTGGCTCAACTACACTCACAGGGACTACCTCAAGTTTGGGTGCTATATTTAACGCGGCAAACCTTACAGGCTCTATGATAGCTCAAACACTAACTCAGTTTGGAAAAGTTGAGAGCATCCAACGCCCTCGCCTTTTGGGGATAGCTGGAACAGATGTTACACTTATAGATGGGCTTGAAGAGCCTTACATAAAAGAGATAAAAACAACTTCGGTTGGTGATAGTGGAGTTCAAACATCAACTGTAAGTGCATCTGCACTTAGTGGCATCAAAGTGACCCTAAACTCAAATATCCTCGATGAAACAGTTTTAACAGATATATCTTTAGATATAAATGATGTAGTATCATACAGCAGTTTTGAGGTAGATGGAACTACATACTCCCAACCAAAGATGCAAACAAAAACCATCAAAAGCTCTATGAGGGTTCAACCAGGGGTGCCTATCGTGATATCGGGGCTTTTTAAAAACAAGCTAGATAAGGGTTATAAAGGTTTACCAGGTGTATCTTCCACACCAGCTAGAGTTCTTGGTGGAAGTGAATATGACGCGGCTATAAAAAGTGAGATGGTTATCATAGTGACCCCTAGAGTTATCAGATATGTTATGAAGTGATAGTATGGCGATATTTACAGCTGGATGCATTGAGCTAACTACAGACATCAGAAAAATCAGAAACAGTGTTTACGACTTAGCCAAGTACGACCTAGACTCCCCTGCTATGAAGGTATCTGTTAGAAAGTCAAACACCTGCATAAACTTCATAGCTTTTTTACCAAAAGATAAGATAAACAAAGAAAACATCCTCAAAAAAGTATCTGAGTGTGAGAAAAGAAGTGTAGTTGTTTTTGAGCTTGACTATAAGTTTGTAGGTGTAGTTTGTGAGTATGGTCGCATCATCGATTACATCTTAGACAAACCAAAAGAGTTTGCAAAAGAGAGGGGTTATGAGACTGTTTTTGTTGACAACTCAAACGGTGTTGAACTTGTGATGTTTAACCTTGACACAATAAATCGTGAGGCAAAAGCTGGATTTATGTCGTTAGGGTTTACCATCCTTTTAACTTCAGCTATATTTTTTAGCGGATATGCGCATCTAAAAGATACATGCATCCACAGAGACAACAAAGATAACCTAGTTGAGCAATACAGAGAGCTTGTAAAAAAAGAGTTTGAGGTATCTAAAAAGATAGTTCAAAAAGTAGATACAGTTCAAGCTTTAGAAGATATAGAGAGACTGATGCAACTCTCAGGCTCAAACCTAGAAAGGTTTGAATACAAAAACGATAGATTTTGTGTAAAGGTAAAAACACCTCAACTAGAGCCACTTCTAAGGCTTCTTCCAAAAAATATGACCATAAAAGAGAAAGACACCATAGAGGGAAGTTTAGAGTACTGCTATGAAAAAATATAACATCATCCTTATGTTTATACTGATACTTCTTACTATCAGTGTATCTAGCTACTTCTTCTACCTTGACATCATCTATGAAGATAAGATAGTAAAAGAGAATGTCGAATCGCTTTATGAGCTAAAAAAAGCAGCAGGTCGCCCTGTCATAGAGTACGCATCTGCTAAAGAGGTGGAGCAAAAAACTCACGACTACAACCAAATCATAGTTGAACTAAACCTAGATGCCATAGCAAGTGATGACAAAAAAGTGATAACCATAAAAGGGGTTATCCACAACAGCTACTCATATATGATACTAAAAAGGCTTTTAGAGATTATCAAAAATGATGAAGTAAATGTTGTAAGTAGTTGTGTTGGAAAAAACTGCACAGAGGATGAATACGGTTTTTTGATAAAAATGAGACCATATTTGTTAAAGTTGAAATAATTTTTGCCGATTTTGAGCTTATGGAAATGTAAAAAAAGGATTTTTTATGAGAACAAGACAGGTTCGTAATGGTATGAGAAGCGGTATATCTATCGTTGAGATGATGGTTGCGGTATTTTTGTTTGGTGTTATCTCTACCATTGGTTATAAGTACGCTAAAAACTATTACAATGTTTCACTAGCAGGCAAACAAACTTTAGTGGCTGCTATAGTTGACCAAGCTACACAGCTTAGTAATGCTTATGAGCTTTATGAAACAAAAACTGGTTCAGCACCTGCAAGTGTTGCAGCTTTAAGTGCAGATAATGTTCAGATTTTAAAAGAGACACCACCTGCGATATCTACACTTTCTAGTGGATGGACTTTAAATAAAACTCTTGAGATAGATGGTGATGGTAATGGCGATGACTTTGCTTTTCTTTACCCTATAGATGTACCAGTTACAGATGCTGAAAAACTTGAGTATTGTAATATCTTAAACAATATGATAGATAGTGAATGGGATTTTGATTCAACATACAACGCTGTAAATAATGTTGCTACAGAAGAGGTAAATGATGCAGAGGGGATGTACGCTAAATCAACAAATAAGTTTAAACACATAATGTGTTATGCTGATGACTCTAGTACAATGTTTTTTGCGTTTGTTCAACAACTAAACTAGAGCTTGAAAAAAGCTTTCTCACTTCTAGAACTTCTTATAGTCATAACCCTTTTGGGGATTATGACTGTTTTATCACTGAGCTACTTCAACACCTCGACCATAGCCAAAGAGCATATAAAAACTCAGTTCCAATCCCACTTACAAATCATCACAACTTTAGTTTTACAGTGTAAAGAGTTAAGTGCAGATATGCCTAGTGATGCTGGAGTGGATGCAAGTGACACTTTAGTTCGCACCCTTAGATGCGACACCTCAACACCTTATACACTTGATGATGGGACGCATGGATTTATCCCACAGCCCATAAACGGTTTTAGTGATTTTAAAGCTACTGAGAGTGGAGATGAGTTTTACATCTCTACAGAGGCAAATAAAAACACAACTAACGAAGATGTTTTAAATGACCTAAACTCTGTATATTCTACTAACCAATACACCCTAACTTCAGATGCTACAAAAATCTATTTGAAGTTTTATATATCTAAATAATGCTATAATCCAACCAAAAAGAGCTTATGAAGTTAGAAGAGATTTTAAATCAAAAACAGATAAAAGTGTGTGAAGATGAGCAGTTTTACTACCAAAGGCTTGGTGTAAAAAAAACTCTTTTACAAATCGCTTATGAACATAACTTCATCCAAAAAAAAGAGACCCAAAACAGCTACTCCCTTGAACTTTTAAAAAAGTATGAAATCATAATCGACAAAGAGGATGATAATGCTTTTTACATCCACACAAAAGAGCTTATAGGTGATGTTATAAAAGGTGAGCTTGAAGATACACTTGGTAAAAGTGTCATCCAAACCACTATCCCCGTTCGTGAGTTCAACCAAAAATTTACCTCTATCTTAAGTGTAGATCCAGATGCCATAGAGAAAAAGATAAAAAAATTCAACGCTCTTGACTATGATGATACGCAGATTTTGGAGCTTTTGGAGATGGTTTTAAAACACGCTGTAAAAAATGGCGTGAGTGACATCCACATAAACGCTTATGAGGAGTTTTACTGGCTAAGATACAGACAAAGCGGTAAAGTTGGTGCAAAATATCTTCTAAACAAAGAGTTGGCACAAAGATTTTCACTCATCTTAAAAGAGCGATGCAACCTTGACCTCATAGATTTGCAAACTCCAAAAAGTGGCGGTTTTAGCAAAGAGTTTGATGCAAATCTCATAGACTTTAGGGTAGAGATAGCTCCATCACTCTTTGGGGAAAACATAGTTATCAGGATACTTGATAAATCAAACAACATAAAGTCTATCAAAAAACTTTTCCCATCATCTCACCCCATGAGTGAGCATCTATACCGCTACATCAACCAAAAAAACGGCTTTTTTTTAGTAGTGGGGCCAACGGGGAGTGGTAAAAGTACAACCCTAAATGGCATCATCAACAACCGTGACAGACTCCATGAGATCATCTACACCATCGAAGACCCAATAGAGTACAAGATAGATTTTGTAACGCAGTATCAGACCAATGATGAGATAGGTCTTGATTTTAAAACTATCATGAAATCCATCATGCGTCAAGACCCTGATGTGATAGTTATAGGGGAGATGAGAGATGCCACTAGCATCCAAAGTGCCTTAAAAGCGGCTCACAGTGGTCACATGGTTTACTCAACACTTCACACAACCAACTCATATATGGCACTAGAGAGGATCCGTGATGAGGGTGGGGATCTTTTCATCCTTGCATATTCACTAACTGGGGTCATAGCCCAAAGACTTGTACCAAAACTTTGTGAGTGCAAAGTTTTATCGCAAAACCAAAAAGGTAAAAAATACTTCAAAACAGACAAATTTGGGTACGAGAAAAAAGGGTGTGTGAAGTGTAATTTCACAGGCTACAACTCACGCACACTGCTAAGTGACATGGTGTTTATCCCACCAGATATGAAAACCAGATACTCTTTTTACATGGCACTTAAAAACTCAACCGTTTTAAAAGCGTGGGATAACTTCATCACTTTTAGCTACTACCAATCAGCAAAGTACCTCTATGATGAGGGGTTATGCGATTTTGAGAGTTTGCAAAATGAGCTTTTCTCTTTGGGGTATGTTGATGAAGATTAATATCTACACAATGTTAAAAACACTCCTCTTTACCATCCAAAACGGTAAAAATATATCTAGCGGGATG
>JAFGVR010000056.1 GCA_016937915.1 Campylobacterales bacterium
TCTCTTTTACCATATGTCTCTCTGGTGCCCATGAATTTATGGGTTGTACACTTGAAGTTTTCTTAGCCCATGCGATGAAGCGGGGCATCAAAAAGAGTGTAAGAAATAGTGCTAGGAAAAAAGACACCCCAGCTCTAATAGTTATGTAGTAAAAAAGGTTGATTTCTAAGATTTCGTGAAGCCAATAAAGCAATATGAGAGTCCTGTAAATAAAGTAAAAGCGTTATTATAGTAGAATTGGCTAAATTTTTCGTAAAGGGTTATTTTGCCAAAGAAAGCTGTATTAGTAATTACGGATGGGATAGGTTACTCACAAAAAACGGAGTTTAATGCATTTTACAATGCAAACAAACCAACTTATGATAAGTTATTTAAAGAGACTCCACACTCGCTTATAGATACTTTTGGTCTTAGTGTTGGATTACCTGAGGGTCAGATGGGTAATTCTGAAGTTGGACACATGAGCATCGGTAGTGGTAGGATTTTGTATCAAGATTTGGTAAAGATCTCTTTAGCACTTAGCGAGAATACTTTAGAGGAGAATGTTGAGTTAAAAAAACTATTGGCTTCTTCAGATAGATTGCATCTTATAGGTCTTATGAGTGATGGTGGAGTTCATTCACATATAGACCATTTTATGGGTGTGGCTGATATTGCTGCAAAAAATGGTAAAAAAGTATTTTTGCATCTTATAACTGATGGTAGGGATGTGAGTCCAACCTCTGCTGGTGATTATCTAGAACAAGTACAAAAACATCTAAATGAAAATGTAACCATAGCTACTATGAGTGGTCGTTTTTACTCTATGGATAGGGACAATAGATGGGAGAGGATAAAAAGGGGTTATGATGCCATAGTATCTGCTCAGCCAAAAACAGATTTTGATCCTGCAACTTATGTTGGTCACTCATATTCGCTTGGTGAGACAGATGAGTTTTTAGAACCAGCTGCATTTGAGGGCTATGAAGGTTTTGAGGATGGTGATGCAGTTTTGACTATCAACTTTAGAAGTGATAGGATGAGAGAGATGGTAACTGCTCTTGGTGAAGTGGAATTTTATGAGTTTGAGAGGGAACACAAAAAAGTTCATCTAGCTACTATGACACAGTATGATAAAAGCTTTATATATCCAGTGCTTTTTACAAAAGAATCACCTAAAAATACATTGGCGGAGGTTATCTCAAAAGCTGGACTTAGACAACTCCATACAGCTGAAACTGAAAAGTACGCTCATGTAACATTTTTCTTAAATGGTGGTATAGATGAGCCTTATGAAAATGAAACTAGGATTTTAATCCCATCCCCAAATGTAAAAACTTATGATGAAAAACCACAGATGAGTGCACCTGAAGTTGGTGAAGTTGTTTTAAAAGCTATCGATGATGATTACGATTTTATAGTTGTGAATTTTGCAAATGGTGATATGGTTGGACATACTGGGGATTTTGAAGCGGCTAAGATAGCTGTTGAGACTGTAGATGCACAACTTGGCAAGATTTTACAAAAAGCAAAAGAGAATGGTTATGGAGTTGTTATAACATCTGATCATGGAAACTGCGAAGAGATGAGAGATGATGATGGTAATGTTTTAACAAACCATACAGTTGGAAAAGTTTGGTGTTTTGTGGAAGCTGATGGTGTAACTAAAGTAGAAACTGGTGGACTTAATAACATAGCCCCAACAGTTTTAAAACTTATGGATTTAGAGATCCCTCAAGAGATGGATCATAGTTTAATATAGGAGATAAAAATTATGAAATTTTCAGGTAAAAATGTTTTAGTGACAGGTTCAAGTCGTGGCATCGGTGCTGAAGTAGCAAAAACTTTGGCAGGTTTTGGTTTAAAAGTGTGGATAAACTATAGAAGTGGTGCAGAAGCGGCTGATAAAGTTAAAGATGAGATTGAAGCTGCTGGCGGGGTATCTGCGGTTATAGGTTTTGATGTTAGTGATGAGGCAGCTTTTATAGATGCACTAAAAACTATAAAAGATTGTGATGGTGGACTTTCATATCTTGTAAACAATGCTGGTATCACAAACGATAAATTGGCTCTTAGGATGAAAACTGAAGATTTTATGAGTGTTATAAATGCAAATCTTACATCATGTTTTATAGGGTGTCGTGAAGCTATGAAGATGATGAGAAAAGATAAGTTTGGTTCAGTTGTAAATATTGCTTCAATCGTTGGTGAGACAGGAAATGCAGGTCAGACAAACTACTCTGCATCTAAAGGTGGAGTTATAGCTATGACAAAAAGTTTTGCACAAGAAGCTGCAACTAGTGGTATCCGTTATAACAGCATAACTCCTGGGTTTATAGCTACAGATATGACAGATGAGCTTAGCGATGATATAAAAAATAGTTTTACATCAAAGATACCAATGGGGCGTTTTGGAGAGGCAAAAGAGGTGGCTGAAGCGGTTGCTTTTTTACTATCTGATTATTCTAGTTACATAACAGGAGAGACGCTAAAAGTTAATGGCGGAATGAATATGGCCTAACAAAATCTTTAAGTTTGGTATGTTATAATGCCAGCGATTTTAAAAAAAAACAGGAGCTGATATGGCACTAATTGATGATATTAAAGAGGTTGTAGTTGAGCAGTTAAGCGTTAATGCTGACGAGGTAAAAGAGGATTCTAAGTTTGTTGAAGATTTAGGTGCTGATAGCCTTGATGTTGTTGAACTAGTAATGGCTCTTGAAGAGAAATTTGATATCGAAATCCCTGATGATGAAGCTGAGAAAATCCAAACTGTAGCTGATGTTATCGCTTATATCGAAAGCAAATAATCTATAAAAATATTTTTAGAGTTGAGTTTTCATACTCAGCTCTATAAAGTATTTTAATTTTTTTTGGAGATGTGTATGAGAAGAGTAGTAGTTACTGGTATTGGTATGATAAACTCAGTGGGAAATGACAAAGAGAGTTCGTTTAAAGCTATTTGTAACGGTGAGTGTGGAATTGATACTATTACACTTTTTGATCCTACAGATTTTAGCGTAAAAATAGCTGGTGAGGTTAAAGATTTTGATCCATCAACTGTTATGCCAGCAAAAGAGGTTAAAAAAGCAGATAGGTTTATCCACTTAGGGCTTAAAGCAGCTCAAGAAGCTATGGCAGATGCAGCTATAGAAACTCTAACAGATAGAACTAGATTTGGTATAAGTGCTGGTTCTGGTGTAGGTGGTCTTCCATCAATTGAGAATAACTCTAAGATTTTAGAGAATCGTGGACCTAGAAGAATAAGTCCATTTTTTATACCAGGAGCTCTTGTAAATATGCTTGGTGGATTTGTGTCTATAGAACACGGTCTTCAAGGTCCAAACCTTTCAAGTGTAACGGCTTGTGCAGCTGGAACTCACTCCATAAGTGAAGCTACTAAGACTATTATGTGCAATGGTGCTGATCAGATGCTAGTAGTTTCAGCTGAGTGTGCTATCACTGGTGTAGGGATTGGAGGATTTGCGGCTATGAAAGCTCTATCAACTAGAAATGATGAACCTAAAAAGGCTTCTCGTCCTTTTGATGCTAATCGTGATGGTTTTATCATGGGTGAGGGTGCTGCAGCTTTAGTGTTAGAAGAGTATGAAAGTGCAGTAGCAAGAGGTGCTAAGATATATGGTGAGATTATAGGTTTTGGTGAGAGTGGAGATGCTAATCATATCACTACGCCATCACTTGATGGTCCTGCTCGTGCTATGAAAGCTGCCTATGAGATGGCAGGCAGACCAAAACTTGACTATGTAAATGCTCATGGTACTTCAACTCCAATCAATGATAAAAATGAAACTGCGGCTCTAAAAGAGTTATTAGGTGGTGCAGAGAATTGTCCACCAATGAGTTCAATCAAAGGTCAAATTGGTCACTGTTTGGGTGCAGCTGGAAGTATAGAGGCTGTTACATGTCTTATGGCTATGCGTGATGGGATAATTCCACCAACTATAAACTATGAAACACCAGATGAGAATTGCGATTTAGATTATGTACCAAACAAAGCTAGAGAAGCTGAATTAAATGTAGTTATGAGTAACTCTTTTGGTTTTGGTGGTACAAACGGCGTTGTAATTTTTAAAAAAATATAGTAATTTAAAGGAATCAGATGGCTACTTATTTAGACTTTGAGCAAAAGATTAAACAGATTCAAGAGAGTATAATCTCTGCTCAAGTTCGTCACAATGAGGGGGAGCTTAAAGACTTAAATGAAAAGTTAGATAAGGCTGTTTCAAAAATCTATAAAAATCTTTCAGATTTTCAAAAACTTCAACTTGCTCGTCACCTAGATAGACCTTATGCACTTGATTATATAAATCTTATTATGAGAGATAAGTACGAGATACATGGTGATAGACATTTTCGTGATGATGCTGCTATTATCTGTTATGTTGGTTACATAGGAGATGAAAAAGTTGTAGTGATAGGTGAGCAAAAAGGGCGTGGAACTAAAAATAAGATAAGAAGAAATTTTGGTATGCCACACCCTGAGGGGTATAGAAAAGCTCTTCGTGCAGCAAAGTTAGCTGAAAAGTTTAATTTGCCTTTACTTATGCTTGTTGACACTCCAGGTGCATATCCAGGTCTTGGTGCTGAAGAGAGAAATCAAAGTGAAGCTATTGCTAGAAATCTTTTAGAATTATCACAACTAAATACTCCAACTATATCTGTAGTTATAGGTGAGGGTGGCTCTGGTGGAGCACTTGCAATTGGTGTAGCTGATAAATTTGCTATGATGAGATACTCTGTGTTTAGTGTTATATCACCTGAGGGGTGTTCAGCTATCCTTTGGAATGACCCATCAAAAGTTGAAGCTGCTACAAATGCTATGAAGATAACAAGTGGTGATTTAAAAGAGCTTGGTCTTATAGATGATGTAATTGATGAGCCATTAATTGGTGCTCATAGAGACAGAGATGGTGCTGCTAAAGCTTTAGCCGATTACTTCTTAACTGAACTTGGAAAACTTAGAGAGATGAGTACAGAGGAGAGGATGGAAGCTAGATACAATTCTTTGGTATCTAAAGGTGCTTTTTCAGAGTAAATTTACTCTGAAACCTCTTCATTTGTGGCTAGTGGATCAAATTTTGGTCTTTTTAGTCTTTTTGCATCTTTTGAAAACTTTATCAAATCCTCTACATTATTTAAACTCTCTTCACATTTTTCAAGTGATAATATAAATACTCCATAGGTTGTCAAAACATCACTCATAGCTCTATGATGCGATGGATTTGGATTTAGTTTATATAGATCATTTAGGTATGATAGGGCATATCTGTAAGACTCTATAGTTCTTTGTGCAAGTGCGAGTGAACAGATATATCTATTTAAAATAGCCTCTTCACCTATTTTTATAAGTGAATCAGAGATAAATGTAAAATCAAATTTGACATCGTGAGCTATAAAAATTGAGTCTCCTAGAAACTCTTTAAACTCTTTCATAACAGTTTTTAGAGGTGGAGCATCTTTTGTATCTTCTGCACTTATCCCAGTTAGCTCAGTTATGATTGGATTGATACTCTCACAATAAACTAAAGATTCAAAACTATCAACTATTTTTTTATTTTTTACTTTTATAGCAGCTATCTCTATTATCTGATGTCTCTCAATTTTAGAGCCATTTGTTTCAATATCAACTATGCAAAACTCAGCTTCATCTAAGGGGAGAAATTTTGTAGAAAAATAGTAATTCCCTTTTGATTTAATTATATCAAGCCCTTGAGCTCGAAAAAGTTCAAGAGAGAGATCTACACCATGCTCTAACTGCTCTTTTAGTCTTATACGATCAAGCCCTGTTGTTGAGAGTTTATGGATACTTTTAGCATCTAAGTTTGTATATTTAGTGAGCATTTTTTATAAAATCTCTCACTTTATCTTTATCTTTTACACCTTTTGAAGCTTCAACACCACTACTTACATCTACACCATAAAAACCATATTTTTTAAGTGAAGCTACATTTGTGGCATCAAGCCCTCCAGCCAAGATGATTTTAGAGCAATCAACACCATCAAACCACTCTATATTTATTCTCTTGCCACTTCCACCATAAGCTTCGCAGTATGCATCAATTAGTCTGTATTCGTCATTAAATTTTTCTATATCACTTTTCTCTTGAGCTCTTATCACTTTTATATGTGGTACTTCAAGTTTTGCATAAAGTTCATTATTAGATTCAAAGTGGATTTGAGCCAATGAGGCACCAGATATTTTACAAGCCTCATTTATAGCATCTGCATCTTCATTCACAAACAAAGCTACTTTCTCTATAAAAGGGGGAAGTTTTGAGATTATTTCTTTGGCATCTTTTGGTGAAATATAACGGGGTGATTTCTCATAAAAAACAAATCCTAGTGCATCTGCACCTGCTTCTATGGCACACATAGCATCTTCATAAGATGTGATGCCACATATCTTTGTCCTCATATCTGAAGACTCCTTATAGCCTTAGCTCTATCTTCTTGTTTAAATACATAGCTGCCAGCTACAACTATATCTACACCTACATCTTTTAGTGCTTGAACATTCTCATTTGTTACACCACCATCAACTTCTATAAGACAATTTGGATTTAGTCTATTTCTAAGCTCATTTAGTCTTGAAGCTTTCTCTATCACAGTATCTATGAAGCTTTGCCCACCAAAACCTGGATTTACACTCATCAGTAAAACCATATCAAGATCTTTTAATAGATACTCAATACTCTCAGCTGGTGTATGAGGGTTTAAAACTATCGCAGGTTTGATGCCAAGTGAGCGAATCTTTTGGATAAGTCTGTGAGGATGCTTCTCCTCTTCTATATGAAAAGATATATATTCTGGTTTTAGTGGAGCAAACATATCTACAAAAAAAGTGTTATTCTCAACCATTAGGTGTATATCTAAAGGTTTTGTAGCACATTTAGCTATAGAAGATACTACAACTGGGCCTATAGTTAGGTTAGGAACAAAGTGTCCATCCATGACATCAACATGGACCAAATCGCATCCACCATTACATATCTCTTCAACATCCTTTTGAAGATTCCCAAAATCAGCACTAAGTACGCTTGGAGCTACTTTCATCATATTTTATATCCTTATCTAGTTAAAAAAAATAAAAATTTATCATCTTCAAATGATAAATCAACTTGCACACCTTTTTTATCTTGTGCTACTTCTAAGAGCTCATCTACATTTTCGTAAGTTCTAGGTAGAGTTATTTTTACTTTTATATTTTCGTTTGATAAAAGTGATTTAACTTTACCACCAATTATATTTACAAATTCAGCCAATGCATCTAAAATAAGTTCTATATCATCAGTTTCTTCACCTATTAAAACTTCACATGCTTTTTTGGCTATTTTTTTAGGAAATGCTAACATTATCATCCCCTCCAAATCACCATAAAAACCTATACTACTAGCTAGTTTATCATCTTTATCTTTGATGTCTATAGTTTGAATTTGAGCAGATTCTTTTGTAGCTTTTGCATTTGTCATCATATTTATAGTAGCAACTGTCGCATCTATATATTTAGGAAGTTCACTTACTAAAGCTTTGTTTAGCCCTTTTTTATCTTTTCCAGCAACTGCCTTTGAAGCTCCTAGTTCATGTAAAAGTTCTTTGTCTTCTAAAATATCATCAAGTCTTTCAAAAAACATGATGCCACAATCTTCAAGTGTTTCTTTGAACTTTATAGGTGTTTTTTCATAAGTCATACCTACAAAACAGATAGTAGCATTATATTCTGCTGCATAAGTTGCAATTTTTGAGAAAAAATTTAAGGCATGTATATTCATACTTTTAACTGTATAACACTCAAATATAAATAGTCTAAAACCTATCTTTAAAGAGTTTGTGTGGTATGCTATATTAAATTTATTGGTAGTATCTGCATCTAGATAAGAGGACAAAGTATAGATAATAGCATTTCCAGTTACCCTCGAAGATATATTGCTATCCATTTGTCCTATGTAAGAATCTTCTATGATCATATCGTAGGTGTCTTTCTTTGCACTTTTTTCTTTAAATTCTGCTTTTGATTGAGCTATGATTGGATTATGACCATTGTTATGAAGCTCTATGGCCATAGCAGCTCGTTGACTTTTATCATCACTATATACTAATACATTTTTATTTTGTTTGTCATAATTTTGAGCAAATAAAGAGGCTATTTCATAAGTTTTGAAGAGTGAAAAACTAAGTTCATTTTGAAAAAAATTAATAATTGAGTTAAATTTTTTAATATCATAATCACAAAAACCAACTATGGCATTATTTGACTTATGAACCTTTTTAAGCATCCTTACAAAAGTTTCAAGACCATTTTTATTGAAAAAAATAACTTTTTTTAAAGAAACTAGTATCATAGAAGCCTCAGAGTTTTCAGTTGCTTTTATGTCATCTATACTTAGCATCGATTCAGCGGCATCGCCATCTAAAAAACCTTGAGGATGAAAAACACCTATTCCATTTTTTATGATTGCTCTCATTTTGTAGCTCCATTTATAACCATCATAAAATCTTCATAGATTTCATCTACAAAATCTATCTGAAAATCTATGAAATCATTTAAACCAGCTTCTATAAATACAGGTTTAGAAAACTCATAAAAAAGCAATAGATGCATCCATTTACCTAAATACTCTATATCTTTCTTCTCAGATTTTTTCACTCCAGATGCACTTTGGATAATCTCTCCAACATTTTCATCCATTCCCCATTTTTTGGAGATTTCTTCACAAAGATCAAAAATATCGATACCACAAATTCTCTTTAAGATAGTGTTATAATCAAGATTTTTTGTCTCTTTTAAAAGTTTTACATCATCTATACGCTCTTTAAAAAGAGCATCTGCTACTATAAGAGAAGCAGGTAGTAAGGAGATAGATGATTGTACACTTTTATCTACTATTTTGAGATGCTCTAGTATAAGATTCCATTTTCCTGAGATATTTGCTTGAAGTTCTTTAAATTTTATAAAGTCTAACTCAAACAAAGACCATTTTTCTGGAGATAAAAGGGTGAGTATATAACTATAGATGATTTGTTTACATTTTGGAATACCAAGTAAACTAAATATTTGAGATGTATCACTAACTTGATGTTGGAGACCATAAGCAGGTTTATTGACTAAGTTTTGTATATAGGCATTAAATGCAACATCTTGTGAAGCAGTTTTTGCTGCTTTTGTAAGTTCACCATTATCAAGGAGATTTATTGTTTCTTGAAGTACCTTAGGAGCTGGTGGTATTCTTTGTATAAAGCTATCTATTTGTTCTTTTGTTATCATAATTACTGATGTTTCTTTTTTTATTATAAAAGAGTTTATAACTCTTTTATTTTATTAGAGTTCTTGTAGAACTCATATAACGCAAAATGAACTGAGTCCATTTTTGCTACGCTAGCCGCTGCGGCACTAAAGTCTTTCTTTTTTAGAGAAAGGACTTCTTGCAGTTATGCAAGAAGTCTATGGACCTTTAGGCACTAGAATCGTTATTTTAAAACAATTTTACTTTAATTTTCCATTTCCATAATGTTTAAATAGATAATCAGTTATTATCTTATTATCCTCATTTGAGATTGGAGCTTTGAAGTGTACAATCATTTTCTCAACTTTTTGTTGCCAAAATTCACGAGATTGTGGACCTTGATTGATGATGTATCCAAAAGAGTGACACATTAAACAGTTTGCATTTACAGTATCAAAACCCTAACCCATTTTAATCTCATAAGAGATATAAGGAACCTCTATATCACCTTTTACTTGAGCTAGTAGCGGTGTTAAACCAATTAGTGCTGATAAAATAATTTTTTTCATCTCTTTGTATCCTTATATCACTTCAAATGTTACAGTGTCTATACCGTTGTATTTATATCCACCATGATTCCATTTGATATCTCTAGCAAATGGCTGCTCTTCACCTATTTTGTTTATAGCTTTTGCCATAACAGTTACTTTTCCATAAGATGTTGGTTTGTAAGCAAATCTAAACTCTTTAAACGCGTATCTTCCATTTTTCTCATTTAAAGTAGCATTTTCCCAAGTTTTACCCTCATCTGTAGAGATAAGTACCTCTCTTATGCCAAGACCCTCATCAAATGCTACACCACGAATAACTACATGAGAGTTGTTATAAACTACAGTATCGTTTGTTGGATATCCTATTACAGATTTTACATTCATTTTAGTGATAGGCTTTGTTGGCTTAAATTTATTGTCAGGTTCTTCACACTCACACTCATTATCAGGAACTCTATAAGCTACATCCATAAAGAAAAGTGATTTATTTTTATTTGTAACTGTGATGTTACTTATCATTTTAACCCAGCTATCTGAGTAGTAACCAGGGATAACTAAACGAAGTGGATAACCATTTAGGTAAGGCAAGTCTTCACCATTCATCTCATAAGCTAAGATAACATGGTCATCTAGTTCTTCAAGTTCTAGCTCTCTTACAAAGTTTGGAGATTCGTAGTAAGCTGCATTGTCTTTTCCGTTAAATCCTATCCAGCGAGCATCTTTTTTTAGACCTGCTTTATGGAGTACATCACTTAGTCTCACACCTTTCCAAGTAGCACAACCCATCGCACCACTTCCCCACTGGATACCACCAGCGATTGGTTTAAAAGCTGAACGGCTGTTACCACCACATTGCAGTACTGCTGTAACTTCAACTTGTTCAAATTCTGTTTTTAGTTGATTTAAAGAGATATGAAGCTCTTGCTCTACAAGACCATTGATATGGATAGTGTAATTATCTGGGTCTATATGTGTAGGGATTTCAGGTAGATGCCATCTAACAAAAAACTCATCATTTGGAGTTATCCCTTTTGTGAAAACACTTCTTGGACTCTCTAAAAGAGGTGGTCTATCAGAGTAAGTGATAAGTGGTTTTTTTTCAGGAAAAGCTATCTTTGATACTTTTCTGTTATCTATAGGTTGTGTGGTGATACCCGCACTTGCAGAACTAGCAACTGTTATAGCAGAAGCAGCAAGTGACATTTTTAAAAAATCTCTTCTTTGCATCTTAAATAAGGCCTTTAGTTTAAATTAATATCCTTAATTATATCATAGTTGGATTATAAGCATATAAAATATGAAATATGGATTTAAAATGAAAGTACTTCTTACAGGTTCTACAGGTTATATAGGCAGACGCTTAAAATTGATACTTATGGAACAAAATGATATAGATATCCGTTTGCTTGTTAGGAATAAAAGTTCAATATCTATTAAAACTAGTAAAAATGTTGAAATAGTAGAGGGTGATACTTTTGATAGAGAATTATTGAGAAAATCTCTCAAAGATATAGATGTGGCGTACTATCTAATACACTCTCTTAACAAAAAAAACTATAAAGATTTAGATAAATTATCAGCTCAAAATTTTATAGATGTTGCATCTGAATGTGGAGTTAAAAAAATTATATACTTAGGTGGGCTTGGTGTAAAAAATGATATGACAAGTGAGCATCTTCTTAGTAGATTGGAAACTGGTGAGATACTTAGTTCAAATCCAAATGTACAATGTATATGGATAAGGGCTGGGGTTATCATAGGTAGCGGAAGTGCTAGTTTTGAGATCATAAGAAATCTTGTAGAAAAACTGCCAGTTATGACAACTCCAAAATGGGTAGAAACAAAAGCTCAACCAATCGCAGTAGATGATATTTTACTCTACTTAAAAGAGGCTTTGTATTTGAAATATAAAGATAACCTTATTGTAGATATTGGTTCAAATCAGATGAGCTATAAAGAGATGATGCTACAAACTGCTAAAGTATTAGGTCTTAAAAGATATCTTATACCAATCCCTTTTTTATCTATTAATTTATCATCTTATTGGTTAAACCTATTTACTCCAGTTCCTTTTAGTGTTGCTAAATCACTCATTGAGGGGCTTAAATCTGAAGTTGTAGTACAAAATGATAATGCTTTGAAGTATTTCCCATCTATAAACCCTATGAGTTTTAAGCAAGCTGTAGAAAAGGTGATAGATGAGATAGAAAAAGATCAGATAATTAGTAGATGGAGTGATAATGGTGGTGATGTTTGGGAATATGATCATCAAAATAAAATAAACGATGCAATATTCGTAGATAGAAAAATAGTTGATATAAATGGGATAGAAGCAACTAAAGTATATAACTCTTTCACCTCTATAGGTGGTGAGAATGGGTGGTTTGACTATGGCTACCTTTGGGAGATACGGGGATTTATAGATAAAGTTTTAGGTGGTGTTGGGCTTAAACGAGGACGAAGAAGTATGTGTGATTTAAGACTTGGTGATTGTTTAGATTTTTGGAAAGTTGTAGATCTAAAAAAAGATGAGAGATTGCTGTTATATGCTCAGATGCAAGTTCCAGGAGAGGCTTGGCTAGAGTTTAAGATAGAGAATGATAAATTGATTCAAAGTGCTTATTTTTATCCAAAAGGTGTTTGGGGAAGGGTATATTGGTATCTTTTAGTACCCATACATTATCTAATTTTTAGAAATATGATAAAAAGTATTATAAAAAATATTGAAAAATAATTTATTCTTAAGTTGGAGTTTTGCTTTATTTAGATACAATTCGCAACTTTAAACTTATAAAAAGGAAGCTGATTATGGCAAGAAGATGTGCTATTAGTGGCAAAGGGCCAATGAGCGGAAATAATGTTTCTCACGCAAAAAACAGAACTAAGCGTCGTTTTTTACCTAATTTGAGAACTGTGCGTATCACTTTAGAAGATGGTACTACACAAAAAATCAAAATTTCTGCAAAAGAACTTCGTACACTTAAGAAAAACTCTTAAGTATTCATAAGGAAATAGTTTGAATCTTTTAACTAGGATTCGAAAATTCCTAAATTGGGAGATATCTCCCAAACCATCTACAAAACTTTTACCCCCTATTTACCCACATCTAAAACCTTTTAGACTACCGCTTATACTCACTATTCTAACAATGCTTGTTGGTACGCTTGGATATATAATTATAGATAATTTTACTCTAATGGATGCAATTTATCAAACGGGGGTAACTTTTACAACTGTTGGCTTTGGTGAGATAGCTCCTATATCTAATGAGGGTAGGATTTTCACAATCACACTTATAGTATTTGGGTTTGCTGTTTTTTCTAGTGCTATAGGGATATTAGTAGCTGAATTTAGCAAAGGTACGATAGTTGCAATTTTAAAGGAGAGAAGGATGCTATATAAGATAGCAAGACTAAAAAAACATTTTGTAGTTTGTTATCATAACGATTATACTATAGAGGTAACAAAACAGCTAAGGCAAAATCATATCCCTTTTGTAGTGATTGATCCTAGAGAAGATATACATGAATGGGCAAAAGAGTATAAATACCCAGCGTATCTAAAGGCTGAACCACACGCTGAACTTTCTATGTTAAAAGCACATTTGGCATCCGCTAAGGGGATGATAACTCTCTCATCATCTATCGCTGATAATATAGCTCTCATAGCATCTGTTAGATTGTTTGAAAAAGAGCATTTTTTGCCTCGTCCTTATTATATAATATCATCGGCAGAGAGTATTGGTGATATAGAAAAACTTAAAAAACTGGGTGCTAACACTGTTGTGTCTCCAACAAAGATAACGGCTCAACGCATAAGTGCGATGGCTGCTCGTCCAGATATGGAGAACTTATTAGAGGAGTATCTGTATAAAAATGATAATCCTTTAGATATGCAAGAGATAGAGGTTCCAAAATATAGTTGGATGGTACTTAAAAAACTAAAAGAGACCCATCTGCGTGATATAACAAACACATCTATTGTTGGGATTACAAAAAAAGATGGTAAGTTTATATCGATGCCAAAAGGTGATACTTTAGTAACAAGTGAGTGTAGGCTTTTAGTTATTGGCACCCAAAATGGTATAAGAGCCACAAAAGATATTTTAAGAAAAAGACAAAAACCAAAGGAATTAAAATTTGTATAAATTAACTCAAATAGATGGCGGAGTTTGTGCTAGTGATGGATTTTTCGCTGATGGTGTAAGTGCTGGTCTAAGACCAAATGGGCAAGATGATGTAGCTTTTATATATAGTGATGTATTGTGTGATGTTGCATCTGTTTTTACTACAAATAAAATGACTGCTGCTCCTATAAGACATTTTAGAGCTAAGGGTGAGTTTCAAACTAACTTTGTTTTAGTAAATGCAAAAAATGCAAATGCTATGACAGGAGAAGCTGGTATAGCTGATATAGATAAGATTTTAGGTGATGTTTGTAAAAATCACCCATCTATAAAAAATCCTGTTATGAGCTCAACTGGTGTGATAGGTGTGAGGATTCCAAAAGAGAAGATAATCAACAGTTCAAAACTTTTTGATCTATCAAAAAAAGATGGTGATGCAGCTTCAAGGGCTATCATGACTACAGATACATTTAATAAGCAGATGGCTTATAAAGTGGAACTAGATGATGGTAGTAGTTTTAACATAGGTGCTATGGCTAAGGGTGCTGGGATGATAAATCCTGCTATGGCTACAATGCTTTGTTTCATAACTACTGATGCTGCTGTTACTAAAGAGCAGATGCAAACTATATTAGATGAAGTAACTGTTACTACATTTAACGCTGCAAGTGTAGATGGTGATACATCTACAAATGACACTGTAATGGTTCTTAGTAATTCAAAAAGTGGAGTTTATAATGCTGAAGCATTCAAGGGTGCTTTGCATAAGATAATGTTATTTTTAGCTTGTGAGATGGTTAGAGATGGTGAGGGTGCTACAAAGCTTGTAACTTATGATGTAACTGGTGCAAAAGATGATGCTGAGGCTGAGATAGCGGCTAAAGCACTATCTAACTCACTTCTTATGAAAACAGCACTTTTTGGAGAAGATCCAAACTGGGGAAGGGTGGCATCTACCATAGGTGCTAGTGGCGTTGAAGCGGATGAAGCGACTCTAAAGATCTCATTTGAGGATTGTTGTGTATATGATAGTGGAAATCTATATTTTAATGATGAGGTTGAAAAAGTTGCAGCTGAAATTATGAAAAGAGATAGATTTACACTATCATATACACAACA
>JAFGVR010000057.1 GCA_016937915.1 Campylobacterales bacterium
GAAATAAAACTCAAGAAAAGTTAAAAAAATGAAGTGAGTACTTTTAGGCTGCTGTAAAGGTGGATTTTAGAGGTGCCCTTTATATAACTGTTTAGATATTTTGGCCAAACAAGCTCAGTGATATAATCATTTGAATTTTTATCTTTAAAAACAAAAGCAGCATCTAGTCCATAATGTGTATGTAAAAACTCTGCAAATCCACCAAGCTTATAAGAAAATTCACAAACACCCAAAAATTTACTATTTGAAAAAACTGGATAAACTATCTTATAAAAATAACCTACACTACTATTTTCAAACCCACTTTGAATTTTTCTACTTTGTAGTGATTTTTAAGCTATAAACTTCTCTTCGTAATTAAAATCAAAAATATTATCACTAGAGTGAATATGTGTAAAAAGGGAACCATCACTAAGTATCATATCCATCCCCCATAAACTAGGTTCACTTAAAAGATACTTTGCATAAAACTCAGATGCAATAGCATCAAAACCTTTTTTATCTTTTTTCAAAATATATTCAAATATCTTTTCATCATTTAAGAAGATACTATAAAACTTTATACTGCTATTTTCAAACTGTTTAAAATAGCCATTGACCAAAGATAAACCATCTTCATGATGAGAGTCTATAGCCATAGCTATCTTTTCATTTGCATTTTTATATTCGTTATAGATTAAAAAAACTGATGTAATAAATATAAATATGATAGAGAGATATTTTATGTAATAAACGATTTTTGTAAATGGCATTAAGTTCCTTTATTTAACTCATAGATAGATATATTATAAAAATTTCCTTTAAAGGATACCTAAAGTGAGATATTTAAGCTAAATCTCCAAAAGTACAGTGTCCCTTCTTGTAATATCTTTTCTTTTACAAGCACTCTCAAACGCTCCACTCTCACCAACAATTACGCATCTATGCTTTGCCCTAGTTACTGCGGTGTAGATAAGTTTGGTGTTATGCATGATAAAATGGGAAAAACTCATAGGGATAACCACTATGTCGTACTCCATCCCCTGCACTTTGTGGATAGTGAGTGCATAAGAGAGCATCAAGTGACTCTTTAGCTCCTCATACTCATAAACCACCACTACATCCTCATTTGGGTAATACACAAACACCTGTTCATCCTCTTCATTTATCTTAAACAAAAGTCCGCTCATCCCATTGAAGATGCGTCTAGTATCGCTATCTTCGCCATCTTTGTACCCCTCACTACTCCATGCACGCATATTTTCATTTTTAGTGTGAACCACCTTATCCATGAGCCTAAACTCCATCTCCCCTTTTTTTACACACTTTTTAGGGTTTGGGTTGAAGTACTCTTGTAAAACTTTGTTTAGGTTATTTACCCCAAGCGTTCCCACTTTCATGGGAGTTATCACTTGAAAATAGTTTAGGTACTCTTTTATCTGCTTATTTGCAAGGCGGTATCTTGCTTTTTTGATAGATGCCACCACCTGATGCACTATGGCGGTGATTATCTGGTTTGAGTTCTCCTCTCTTAGCTCTTGAAGTTCACCTTGAGAGAGTTGATTTTTAAGTGCGTAGTAGTTTTCTATGTTTACATCCAAAAACTCAAAGTCATCATACTTAGCTCTATAATCTGGCACCTCACCTTGGCGGATATCGTTTGCTATGAGGGTGATGGCTTGGTCTTCACTTTGTCTGTATATCTTTGTGAGTTTTACTATGGGTGCAAGGGAGAGTGAGAGTACATCGCTAAGGACATTTCCAGCCCCTATGGGTGGGAGCTGTGCATCATCACCAACCACTATGAGGATAGCATCTTTACGCACCTTTCTAACCACTTTTGCAAAGAGTGATGAGTTTATCATCGATGCTTCATCTATCAAAACCACACTGTATGGAAACTCATCAACCTGCTCAAACTTTATAAGCAAAGATTGGATAGTTGAGCTTTCGTACCCTGTTGTGTCTGCGATTCTCTGAGATGCGATGCCGCTTAATGCACAAGTGATGATCTCTTTTTTCTCATACCTTGTGTTTAAAAGATCAAGTATAGTTTTTGAGGTGGTACTCTTACCAGTTCCTGCGTAACCTACCAAAAACAAAAGTGTTGCACCATTGTTTATCGTAGTGACTGCCTCTTTTTGCTGTTCACCTAAGTTTAACTCATGCTCAGATAAAAAACTATCCAAATCTTTTACAAACCCACCGCTATCTTTTTTGGCTCTCTCTTTGAAACTATCATATAAAAACTTCTCAGCATCGTATAGTCTTGATGGGGATACTCGCTCGTTTTTCATAAGTACGATGCTTTGCTCCGCCACCCTCTCGATAAGTGCAGCCTCATACAGATGCTCTTTTGAGCTAAAGTTTAAAAGCTCATTTAGTTGAGAGAAAAGAACCTCTTTTGCCACACATGAGTTCCCCTCCGCTTCGCAGTAGTTTAAAAGTACATAATCCATAGCAGAAGAGATTCGCTTCTCATCATCCTCTTTTACACCCATCTTTAGAGCCAACTCATCTGCTCTTTTAAACCCTATGGAGTGGATAGAGGTTAGGATGTAGGGGTTCTCTTTTATCTTGGTACAAGGCTCATCAACATCTTTCATAGCTGTTGCGATGGTAGTAAGTAGTGCTGGTGAGACATCATAAGGGGTCAAAAACTCACCAAGCTCACGCATCGAGCGAAACTTTTTCCAGCTTTGCTGAATCTTTTTTAGCCGTTTTTCTTTAATGCCATTAAACTCTAAAAGTTTCTCTATGTCGTTATCAAGAATCTCTATAAGCCCATCTTCACCAAACTTCTCTATAAGCTCAGCTGAGAGTTTTTTAGTAAACCCTTTTACAATCTTGTTTAAAAAGAAAAAAAGGTGGTTTTGGTTAACCTTTAGGGTGTCAAAACGAAATGTACTCCCATACTTCTTATGCTCATCCCAAAAACCACTAAGGGTGATAGCAGACTCCTTTAGCGTCTCAACATCACTTTGCAGATAAGTCCCGCTTATCTTCTCACCAGTTTTTAAAACAGCGATAAAAAAACCGTTCTCTTCAAAAAGGATCCTATCTATCTGCCCTATCAAAGTTGTACTCAAATTTAGCCTTTATTTTAGTGGGAAAATTATAACCAAACAACTTTACTCTTTTTGCTTATGACTCGCATATATTTTTACTAGTTCTACCTCAGAAGAGGTGAAACGAGGTAAAAATTATTATAAAAAAGTTGATATAATAAGCAAACATTGAATCTATATATATGAAAAGATTTGATTAATTCTTAAGTGTGTGGATGCTTATAATGACTAAAGATGAAATACTAAATGAACTATCTAAAAACAAAAGTTATATACAACAAAAGTTTGAAGTTGATAAAATAGGCTTATTTGGTAGTTATGCCAAAGACAAGCAAACTGAAGATAGTGATATAGATATTTATGTAGAGTTTAAACATAAAACATTTGATAATCTTGCGGGGCTTTGGAATTATCTTGAAGAGCTTTACCATAAAAAGGTGGATCTATTTCATAAACATAAAAACAACAATAAAACGATTATTTCAAATATCCAAAAAGATGTAATTTATGGATAAAACAAATAATAAAGAACTCTTGCAATTTATCTTCCCTCGTTCCACCTCTCCTGAGGTGGAATGCATAATATAAGTAAATCTACATTAAAATACCCAACTGGGAAGAAGCAGATATAAAACATCTCCCATTATCTATATAAGTCATTGACTTATAAATTATAAAAAAGTACACTTACAGATGGAAATAGTAGAAACATCAATTTACACAGAAGATATTACAAAGCTATTAAGTGATGAAGAATATCAAGAACTGCAAAAGTTTTTGGTAGAGCATCCAAAGTCTGGTGATGTCATACAAGGTTCAAAAGGTCTTAGAAAACTAAGATGGAAACTGAAAAACAAAGGTAAAAGTGGCGGTATTAGAAATATATATTATTACTATGAAGAACAATACACTTTATATATGATATAATGCTCTCAAATTTTCAAACAACATTTCACCCAGTTTTATTTCCTAAAAAGCTACAATTTTTATGAAATACAGGAGAAAATAATGAGTAGAA
>JAFGVR010000009.1 GCA_016937915.1 Campylobacterales bacterium
ATTTGTCATCTTAAGTTTTGCAGTGTCTGAAAGTGTTAGGTTCCCTTTTACATGGAGTGTGTTTCCGTTTAGGTCTAGGGTGCCTGAGGTAATTGTAAAATCCTCATTATAAGTGATATCTTCACTTAAAGTTAAACTACTATTGAAAGTAACTGCACCTAAATTAGAATATATAGATAATACAAATACTATCCATAATAAAAATCTATTCTTCTCCATCCCTATTTTCCTTTTTTCTTTTAAATTTATAGTTCAAATCATAACTAGCTTCTAGTACGCAAATACTATTTCTAACACTATCACCCATTAGAAGTTTTTTAGTTAATGATACTAACTTATCCTATTAAAATTGTAACAAGGCTAAATAGTCTTATAGATTAAGTATTAGTTTAAAATATGGTTCTTAGAGAAGTTTATGCCCAAAGATGGTAAAATCCGCCAAAAAACATAGATAAGACATAATGAATACAAAACAATACATGCTAGAAACGATAAAAAAACGCCCACTTATCATAGATGGTGCGATGGGTACACAACTTCAACAAAGAGATGAGCAAATACCTAAAGAAGCATGGGAGGGTAATGAGGGTTGTAACGAACTTTTAAATGTTACCTGTCCTGAGGTTATGCGTAGCATCTTTCACGCTTACCTAAACGCTGGAGCTGATCTTATCACTACTAACACTTTTGGCTCATTTAGTTGGGTTTTAGATGAGTATGGCATCGCTGATAGGGCTTATGAACTAACTCGTGCTGGAGCTAGACTTGTAAAAGAGGAGTGTGAGAAGTTCTCAACGCTAGAGCATCCTAGATTTTGTTTAGGCTCGATAGGTCCAGGTACAAAACTACCATCTTTGGGTCATATCACTTATGATGAGATGTATGAGGGTTATACTGAGTTTTGTAAAGCACTTATAGATGGTGGTGTGGATATTTTCTTAGTTGAGACAGCTCAAGATCCATTGCAGATAAAAGCTGCACTTCATGCGTGTGAACAAGCCAACAAAGAGATGCAGAGTGCTATCCCCATAATGGTAAGTGTTACTATAGAGTTAAGTGGTACTATGCTCATAGGTACAGATGCATCTACTATCGCTACTATCTTAGAGCCGTTTGACATCCTAAGCCTTGGGTTTAACTGTGGGACTGGACCTGAGCAAGTTTTAAAACATGTAAAGACTCTAAGCGAAGTTTGGCACAAACCTATAAGTGTACACTCAAACGCAGGTCTTCCTCAAAACCGTGGCGGATATACATATTACCCTATGGGGCCTGATGAGTTCTCTGCTAAACAAAAAGAGTTTTTGAACATTGATGGTGTAAGCTTTTTGGGTGGATGTTGTGGGACAACTCCTCAACACATAAAAGCACTTTGCGATGCCACAAAAGAGTTAACTCCAAAAGCACCGACAGGTTCACACCCTACATCTATAGCATCACTCTTTAACACTGTAGCACTGATGCAAGACCCTGCACCTTTGCTTATCGGTGAGAGAAGTAACGCTACAGGTAGTAAAGCGTTTCGTGAACTTCTCATAGCTGAAGACTATGAGGGGACTTTAAGCGTAGCTCAACAGCAAGTGAGAGCTGGAGCGCATGTGATAGATGTAAATGTTGGTTTTGCAGGTCGTGATGAGACAAAAGATATGACAAGCGTAATGTCTCTTTATGCTCAAAAGATACCACTCCCACTGATGCCAGACTCTACACAAGTGAGCGGACTTGAGACTGCACTAAAACACATAGGTGGCAAAGCTATCATAAACTCTGTAAACCTAGAAGATGGTGAAGATAGATTTGATGAGATATGTAAACTAGCTAAAAAATACGGTGCATCTTTAGTGTGTCTAACAATTGATGAAGTGGGGATGGCAAAGAGTGTTGAGCATAAACTAGAGGTTGCCGAGCGTATCATAGAGCGTGCTACAAAAGTTCATGGCATCAAAAAAGAGGATTTGGTTTTTGATGTACTTACATTTACTTTAGGTAGTGGTGATGAGGAGTATGAAGATGCTGGTGTAAACACCATAGAAGCTATCAGAGAGCTAAGAAAAAGACACCCTGAAGTGGGAGCAGTTCTTGGGCTTTCTAACATCTCATTTGGACTTGATAAAGATGCAAGACCATACCTAAATTCTATGTTTTTGCATCACTGTGTTGAAGCTGGACTTACAAGTGTTATCATAAATGTAAAACATATCATCCCTATAAATAAGATAAGCCAAGAGGATCAAGAGGTTTGTGATAACTTGATTTTCAACAAAAAAAAGAATGCTCTGTTTGACTTCATAGAACACTTCTCATCAAAAGAGGCGATTGATACAGATGCAGCTGATGAGGAGTATCTAAAACTAAGCGATGAGGAAAAAATCGCCAAACTTTTGATGGATGGTGATAAAGATAGAATGATACCACTTGTTGAAGAGGCTAGACACACTATCGCACCTGAGCGAATCGTAAATGAGATACTCATAGATGCTATGAAGGTAGTAGGTGAGCTTTTTGGAAGTGGTCAGATGCAACTGCCGTTTGTTCTTCAAAGTGCAGAGACTATGAAAAAAACAGTTGATTATCTAAACCCATATTTGCCAAAAGTTGAAAAAGAGGTAGATACCACACTTGTACTTGGAACTGTTAAAGGTGATGTTCACGATGTTGGGAAAAATCTAGTTGACATCATCCTAACAAACAACGGATACAATGTAAAAAATATCGGCATCAAGGTTGATATAGAGGATTTTATGCAAACTCTAAAAGATGGTCATGTATCTGCTTTTGGGATGAGTGGACTTTTGGTCAAATCAACACAAGTGATGAAAGAAAACCTAGAAACTTTAAAAGCAAATGGTATAAAAATCCCTGTACTTTTAGGTGGTGCTGCTCTTACACGCTCGTTTATAGATGACTTTTGTCGCCCAGCTTATGATGGTCCAATCTTTTACTGTAAAGATGCATTTGATGGTGTAACTGCTATGAGCAGGATAGAAAAAGGAAACTTTGACACAAACTTGCATCCAGAGGTTGAAAAAGAGGAGATAAAAGAGAAAAAAGAGGTAGTTATCCCGCCATTTAAAGAGCTTAAGATGCCTAGTCGTGATGTGAAAGTTCCAACTCCACCATTTTGGGGCAGAAGAGAGATAAAACTAACACAGACTCAAATAGAGATGGCATTTCTTTGGATAAACCACAGAATACTTTTCAAATCTCGTTGGGGCTATAGCTCAAAAGGTCTAAGCAAAGAGGCTTATGAAAAACAACTAGATGAAGTGGTTTGGCCAGCGTATGAGAGACTAAAAAAACAGTTCTTGGATGAGAAACTGTTTGAACCAACTATCATCTATGGATACTGGCCATGTCGTAGTGATGATAACACTCTGCTTATCTTTGATGAGAGCGAGGGGTATAACTCTGAGGATGAAGTAAATCGTGAGAGCTTAGAAAATGTGATGGGTAGAGCGATAAAACAGTTCACTTTCCCAAGACAATCAAAACAACCACACCGTGCTTTAAGTGACTTTTTCCACTCTGATAGACACGATGTAGTAGCCCTAACTTGTGTAAGTGCAGGGGCTAAGATAAGTGAGATAGAGCGTGGCATCTATGAAGATGGCAACTATACAGAGTACTATCAGATGCACGGGCTTGGGGTTGAGTTAGCAGAAGCACTAGCTGAGATAGCTCATAAACAAGTGAGACTAGACCTAAACATATCTGAGGGTGAGGGTAGCACTCTAGCAGATGTACAGATGAACAAATACCAAGGTAGCCGTTATAGTTTTGGTTATGCTGCGTGTCCAGATTTGGAACTAAACCGCCCACTATTTGATTTGCTAAAACCTGAGGAGTTTGGCATCACGCTTAGTGAGACTTTTCAGATACACCCAGAACAATCAACTAGTGCAGTGGTGGTATATCACCCAAATGCAACCTACTACAACATCTAAAAAACTAAAAGAGTTTATCTCTTTTAGTTTGTTTATACTACTAATCACACCAAACCTCTACGCAGATAAAAACTGGATAGATATACAACCCATAAATCAACCAAAATCTAAAGAAACTAAAAAAAATATAGATATAAACCTAACCCAAATCAAACCTATAAACACTATGATGCAAAGGGCAATTTTTATAAAAGATATAATAAAAGTTGTAGATAAAAAAAAGAAACTGCCTAAAGATGAGAAGAACTGGTTTTTGATAAGTGAGTAAATATTTTATATATATACAAGTACACATAAATCGATTACACTTAATAAAACTTTGATACAATTCTACAATTAATATAATCAGGATTTATATTTATGTTATTTAAACTCTCAAATACCAATCAATTATTTTTAATTTTTATACTATTTTCAATTTTATTATCTGTAGTTCATAATATTATCGAAGATACATTTTTTCAAAACTCTGCAAAAAAAGTAGCACTTGATAATGCAATCAAAAAAACAGCAGAGAGGGAGGGTGTATTTCAAAATTTTATCTATTCATCAGAACAAACCCTAAAAGCACTTAGAGAAAACGAAAGTTTCATAAACTACTTAAACACACAAACAAATGAAGATGAGATTCAAAGATGGTTTTTAAGCTTTTCACAAAGTCATGTTAATTTTATGCAACTTAGATATATAGATAAAAATGGCTTATAGAAAATCCGTATAGATAGAACTAAAAATAAAACCATCCCTTTCATAGTTGCTAATGAAAAACTGCAAAACAAATCAGATAGATACTATTCTTATGATTCAAAAACTAAACCTTTAGAAAAAGTATGGTTTTCTGCACTAGACTTAAATATGGAAAAAGGTAAAGTTGAAAAGCCATATCGTCCAACACTAAGAGCTATGCTACCTATAAAACACAATGGAGAGTTTGGTGGTATATTAATCATAAACTATCTAATGGATGATTTTTTAAATAAACTAACAAATACTCCACTATACGATATGATTTTGTGTGATGATAAAGGTTTTACACTTTTTCACTATGAAGATAGTAAAAAATGGGGTTTTTACCAAAAACCACAATTTAACATAACTCAAGAGTTTGCAGATCAATCTAAAGATATACTCTCAAAACAGTTGGTAGTTAGTGATGATTTTGTATCAAGAAAACTAGATCTACCTGTACATGGTGGATTGAATTTGATTTTACAACTAAAAAATTCATATCTTGAGAGTCAGATTCAACAAACAAAAACTCAGTACATGACCACTTCAATTCTAATCTTTAGTTTCTCTATATTTTTAAGCTTTATAATTGTTAAACTCTTTAGTAACACTTTGTTTAATCTAAAAAAAGTTGAAAATTTATATCAAGATTTAAATAAACTTACTTTACGAAATAGTGTAGCACTCAAGGCTTCTGAAGTTGGTATCTGGGAATGGGACTATGAAACAAATACGCTGACTTGGGATAAGCAGATGTATAACATATATGGAATCCAAAAAACAGATAAAAATCCATACACTATGTGGAGTGATGCTGTTGATAAAGATGATTTACCAAAAGTGGAAGAGAATATAAACAATGCAAAAAATAATAACAGTGAATACAACATATCATTTTGGATAACTACTCCAAAAGGTGAGAAAAAATATATAAAAGCTCTTGGCATCAATGAATATGATAAAGATGGAAAAGCTATAAGGATGGTAGGAACAAACCAAAATATAACCATTCATAAGATGAATAAAATGTTATTAGAGGAGCAAAACAAAGAGTTAGAATCTATATTTAATACCGCTTTAGAGGGTATAGCTGTGCTAAATCTAGATACAAAATATCTTTATTTCAATAAAAAATATACTCAGATGCTAGGTTATGCAGGGGATGAGTTAAAAGAAAAATACTGTTTAGATTTAACTGATGAATCTTTTATAGAAGAATCAAAAGAGATATATGCAAAGGTTAGAGAAAAAGGTTTTTATGAAAATTTTGAAAGACTTTGTAAAACTAAAGATGGAAAACTTAAAAGACTCAAATCATCAATCGCACTGATGCCAAACAAAAAAGAGTACCTAATGACAACAGTCGATAATACTGAACTATATGAAGCGATGGAGCTAATCAAAAAACAATCAGTTACAGATAAACTAACACAACTCTACAATAGGATTAAACTAGATGAAGTGTTAGAAAATGAACTAAATAGATTTAAAAGATATAAAACCATATTTTCTATCATCATGGTAGATATAGACTTTTTTAAATCAGTAAATGATACTTATGGGCATAATGTAGGTGATAAGGTACTTATTGAGATCTCAAATATTTTACTTGAACATACTAGAAAAACTGATATTGTAGGTAGATGGGGTGGAGAGGAGTTTTTAATCATCTGTACACAAAGTGATATAAATGGTGCAATTGCATTAGCAGAAGGATTAAGAGCAAAAGTTGATGAGTTCGATTTTAGTGTAGTACACCACAAAACAATAAGTTTAGGTATATCTGAAGTTAGAGCTGATGACAATATAGAGAGTTTGGTAAAAAGAGCAGATGATAACCTTTATAAAGCTAAAAAAACAGGGAAAAATAAAGTTGTATCAGGGATCGTTTAAAAATCTGTGTTAATTGGGTAAAAAAGTGGCTTATGCCACTTTTTCTAATAATAGATTTTTAAGATCTTCTTTAGCATCACCTGTGAGATGAAGGTTAAAGTTTTCAGCCAAGAAATTAAAAATATCCTCATTTACAAACTGTGGTGGTTTTGGTCCAAGATAGATGTTTTGAACACCAAGACTAAATAGAGCTAAAAGGATGATAACCGCTTTTTGTTCCATCCAAGAAAGCACTATAGAGATAGGAAGATCATTTATAGGGGTATTTAGTGCTGCACTTACCGCTTTTGCTATCTCAACTGCACCGTTTGAATCGTTACATTGACCAAGGTCTAAGTAGCGAGGTATCCCTGTACCCTCAATATTTCCAAAGTCTATATCGTTAAATCTAAATTTTCCACAACTTGAAGTGATAATTACACAATCTTTTGGTAAGTTCTCTGCCATCTCTCTATAGTAATTTCCAGCTTTTCCAGGTGCATCACATCCTGCTATGACAAAAAACTGTCTTATTTTTCCAGTTTGTATAGCTTCTAGGATTTGTGGAGCTAATGTTAGGATAGTTTTATAATGATGTCCAGTTACTAGTGAAAGATTATCATCCATATTTGTATCTTCACACTGAAGAGTTTTTTCTATCAGTTCATCAAAATTATCATCTACTATAGGGGTACCACCCTCGATGCCAACTATTTTGTATGTAAATACTCTATCTACATAATCGGCATCTTTTTTAGGTGGAACTATACAGTTTGTATTTACTACAAATGTACCTTTGAAGCGTTTCATAAGTTCCACTTGATCAAACCAAGCTTTTCCAACATTCCCTTTTAGATGTGCATATTTTCTAAGTTCTGGATAACCATGAGCTGGAAGCATCTCAGAGTGGGTATATACATTTATCCCTCTACCCTCTGTAGCTTTTAAAAGTTTTTCCATCATCTCTAAGTTATGTCCACTTACTAAGATAGCTTTACCCTTAACTTTGTTTTGATTTACAACTACTGGAGTTGGTATCCCAAACTTTGATGTGTGTGCATTTGATAGTTTATCCATCACCTCTACACCAGCTGAACCAACTTTCATAAGTTGATTTATATGATCATTAAAATTGAAGTTTACATTTGTAAGTGTGAAGTAGAGTGTCTCACTCATAACATCATCTATATTTTTGGTTTGTGTAGGTTCTAGTTCGTTTAGATGCTCTCTATAAGCACTTAAACCTTTTAGTCCAAAAATCATTATATCTTGAAGACGAGCTAGATTTTCATCTTTTCCACATACACCAACAGTAGCACCTGTTGAACCGCATCCGTTTGGTGTACTCATCTCACATTGGTAACAAAACATACTCATAAATATCCTTTAAAACTATTTTAAAGAAATATTAGTGAGTTAAGAAGATAATCTCATTGACTTAAATCAACAATATTGAAATAATCTTTTTTTATCTAAAACTTTTAGTTTACGCTTATCGACACTTACAATCTCATCTTTTTTTAATGTTGCTATATTTCTAGATAAGGTTTCTGGGGTTATGTTTAAAATTGCAGCGATTTTTCTATGGGAGAGTTCATCTATATGATTTTCATTCTCATATATAAATTTACATATTTTACTAAATGTATCCATAGTGAGGTTTGTAGTTATGATATTTTGAAGAGCCTGAATCTTTTTAGATAATGATTCAATGATTTTCATACTAATATCAGGATTGCGTAAAAACTCTTTCTCAAACAGATCATAATCTATCTCAAGTATCTCACAATCAGTTTCACACATTGCAGTAGCTGGGTAATTGATCTTTTGCATGTGGGCAGTTTCTGCTATCAATGTTTGGGGTTGAAAAAAGTGGATAACCACTTCGTTTCCTTTGGAATCAACCTTATACACTTTTACAATCCCATCTAATAAAAGCTTTAGTTTGTCTGGTTCATCACCCTCATAAAACAGTATATTACCCTTATAGTAGCTCTTAATATTAGAGATCTCATGAAGCCTATCGATGTGAACTTGACTTAATTCTTTAAAAAATTCAATCTCTATTTTCATGACATCTGACACATATATCTTTTTTATTTATAAACATTAAATTCCCTATCTTTTGGTGATATTTAAAATTTTTTTGAATTCTTGAGGTATTTTAGCTACTTTTGAGTTTAGCATCCCAACTAACACTATATCCATCTCAAAAACTATCTTTTCATCTTGATTTAATATCTGTTGAAACATAGTTATAGATGCACCTCTAAACTCTTTTATAGATGTGTAAACTTTTATCTCATCTCCAAAGAGTGCTGGTAGTTTGTAGTTGGCAGTTAGAGTTTTTACTACAAAATGGTAGCCGTTTTGGATAGGTGATGCACTTTTTGAAAAAAATATCTCCGACCTTGCTCTCTCACAAAAGTTTAGATATTTTGAGTGGTAGCAGTACCCTCCAACATCTACATCTTCATAATATATCTTTGTTTTAAACGGTGTTATGTTTTGCATCAAAAATCCCTTTTAATTTTATTCGTATTATATCATCAGATAAAAAAGGTTTCTTTTATAATGAAAAATTATTATTTTTATATATTAATTTTATTTTTAATTTTGAGAGGTAAAATTTCACAAATTAAAGATTTAACGGTTTTAAATGAAAAAAATATTATTATCTACTATTTTAACGGCTCTACTTGGTGTATCTGCAAACGCTTATGATGCAGACAAAGCAAAAAACTTTGATGGTTTTTTCTCTAAGATGACACAAGAAGCTTGTGCAAACTCTAAACTTTTCATAGATGCAACAGAGACTATGAAGATGATAAAAGATAATGAGGATTTTCTTTTTTTAGATGTTAGAACAAAAGGGGAGCACTCTGTTTTAGCGGTAGTTATAGAAAACTCTATCCACATACCACTTGAAGATCTGTTCAAAAAAGAGTCTCTTGATAAACTACCAAAAGATAAAACTATAGTTATAACTTGTCACTCAGGAACTAGAGCTACTATGGCTGCTATGAGTCTAAAACAAGTTGGTTTTAAACAAACTAGAGTTTTAAAAGGGGGACTTGTAGCACTAGCAGATGCAAACGACCCTAAAAATGCACCTGTAAAATAAACCAAACGAAACTGCCCCCATTTGTCAAGACAAACTTTTCACTAATTTTATTTCCCATTAGCACCTCTAACCTCATGCCGCTTTTTCATG
>JAFGVR010000058.1 GCA_016937915.1 Campylobacterales bacterium
AAAGAGTGTGATGAAGTGTTAGATATTTAAAAAAAATAGATATTTAGATATAAAATATAATTATGAAGTAAAATAAAAAAACTTGTTTTAGGGATTATAATGCACAAAAATGCATTATATGAGGTATCGCTAATTTAACTCCCAAACTTTACCAAAACCATCCCAGCAAATTTGTCATTATGCTCTTTTTTTGAGCTTTTTGTATAATACTCTACTCTATATATAAGTCCTTGATTATCAACCGAAAATCTTTTTGGTATATTTGACTTTGATATATATATCTCTGTTTCTTTATCATTAGATGTTGAAAAACCTATAACATTAACTCTATAATCTTTTGTATCTTTTACCAAAAAACTTTTATCTACATCAACTATAGAACCAAAAGGGATGCTTTTTAGTTTTGCATCTATCACCATATCAACTGCAACATTTTTATTATCATGTTTTTTATACTCAGCTTTTAAACGAGTTAGTCTTCTATTGCCGTACTGAACCACATAAAAACCATCTTTTTCATAGATAGTCAAAAGTGGATTACTGGCTTTAAAATCAACTATATTATCATCTCTTAGAGGAACATAACTCAAAATATTTCTCACCTCTGATAAAGGGAGAGTTATCTTGTTATTATAAAGTGATATATAAATATCGTTATTTAAAGCATCATATACACCATTTGGAGTAAGTTCAAATTTTCTTTTAAACTCTATCCCCATTATCTCCATGTACTTCTCTAGTGCTAAAAGGTGATAGTAAACTCTCTCATGGGTTGGCAAATCTTTACTAGCCTCATTTCCAAAAGCAGCTTTTCCTTGGTTGATAGCATAATAGGTGAGAGATTTAGCCATCTCCTCATCGCCCTCGCTAGTTCTTGTGTTATGAACATGGTATCTATCTTCGTATCTCAAAAGATTTTTATTTACATGTTCAACAACCTGTGTTGAGATCTTTTCTAAATCAGCATAACAACTAACATCTATAGATTTTTGATCTATGATAGAGCACTGCCCCCATCTATTTGGTGAATGTAACTCATCTTCATATACTTTTCTATAAAATCCACTTCCATCATGTAAGTTTACTATCAATTTAACTTTTGAATCTTTGATATAACTTTTTATTTTATTTACTGTTTCATACTCAGGGTCTTGTTTAGATAATTTTGCAAACTTTCTATTCATATCGCCATAAGGTCCACGATCTCTTCTTATGATACTATAAAAATTTAGATTTGGAACTATCCAGAGTGAACCTTTTTGTATATCATAATGTGTAGATAAAAGAGATGCCGACATAAAACCACCTGGCTCATCACCTTGTATCCCACCAATAACCAACAAAGTATTATTATCATCTATACCTTTTTTTATAACATTGAAATTAAAACTGTTTTGAGCATAAAGTGAAGATACTAAAAAAAGTAAAACAAAAATCCTAAATAACTTCAACATGCCAAGGTTCAAACCTAACCCCATCTTTATTATTCTTTTTATATCTCATCCCTATATAATTTAAATTTTTCATAACTATAAACTCTTGTGTGGTTGCAAAATCAGCTGTAAAATTTTTATAACCCCACCCTTTTCTACCAACATCAAAATCACTGATAGTATGATATGAGTATGCTGGTGGTGCTATGGAGTAAGAAGCTTGTGTAATATTTCCACGAGTTCTATAAATTTTATTTACATATAAACTCATCTGCTTTATAACATTTCTTATACCAGATGTTAATACAAGGGTATCACCAACATCTTTTTGAAGTCTTTCAAAATCTGCCAAAGGTTTACCTTTAAACAAAAAATGTCCAGCATGCTCTATTTTGTAAATATCTTTTTCTGATATTATATGATCTATCTCTGCACATGTTTTTTTACCAAAAAAACCATATTTAGATGGGTTTTCATAAAAAAACTTATCCATAAGCTCCAACTCATCTGAACTAAAAGCACCTATACTAGAATAGTTTCTTCCATAATAAAGAGCTTCGCTGTAAGATATCACATTAAAATTTGCATATCCAACATACCTCTTTAGTAGATTTAATCTGTTTCTCAAACTAACCAATGTGTCCCACTCTTTTTGAGATAAGATAACATCACTAGCAAAAAACAGATCATTAGCCAATAATGGTGTAGAAACACCAAGGAGTAAAAATTCTCTTCTTTTCATAAGCGAAATTATAACAAACATTTTTTTTTCTTTTCCATAATAAAAAGCTATAATTTTGCTAAATTTACGGAATTACCAAGGAATAATATGGAACAAAACCAACATTTAGAATTAGGTGTTTTAAATACACTAAAAATAGACAGAGATACCCCTCATGGAATGTTTTTAATGGCACAAGATGGAAAAGATGTACTTTTGCCAAAAGCTTATGTAACAGATGAGATGCAACTAGATGAGCTTATAGAGGTATTTTTATATACAGACTCAGAAGATAGGCTCATAGCTACTACACAAAAACCTTATGCGATGCTAGATGAGTTTGCACTTATGAAGGTTGTGGATGTTACAAAATTTGGTGCATTTGTTGATTGGGGACTTTTAAAAGATTTACTCGTTCCAAAAAAACTTCAAAAAGAACCATTTAGAGTTGGTGAAAAAAGATTCTTAAAAGTAATCTATGATGAGAGAACCCACCGCCTTGTAGGGACTGAAAAACTAGGGGATTTTTTTGATAAAAGAGTAAAAAATCTATCACCACATCAAGAGGTAAAAATAATCATCATCTCCAAAACTCCACTTGGATATAAATGCTTAGTGGAAGATAAATATGAGGGGCTAATATACCACAATGAGATATTTGAAAATATAGAGCTTGGTGAGATAAAAAAAGCTTATATCAAAACTATAAGAAAAGATGGAAATATAGACCTAGTCTTAAGAAAAATTGGAAGTGCAAAAGATGGTTCAAGCAGCGATAAAATAATAGAGCTTTTAAAACAAAACAACAACTCATTACCATACAACTATAAAAGTGATGCAGAACTTATAAAAGATATATTTGGGATGAGTAAAAAAGAGTTTAAAAAAAATCTAACAAAACTTATAGATGAAAATCTTATAGAGGTTAGTGAAACTGGTATCTACACAAAGAACTAGATATGGCAAAAAAGAAAAAAACTATAGATATGAGTGATCAAAATATAACTTTTACGATGCAAGAGCAGTCATTTAAAGTGATACGATTCAATCCATCTAATATGACTTTAGATGTTATGATAAGTAACGATGGTGTTATGAAAAAAGGTTTAAATACTATCCCTTTTGCCCATATTCCAAAAGAGATAAAAAAATTAATCAAACCAAATTAAAAATTTGATAGAATGTTCAAAAATATAGAGGATGTATAATATGAAAGAGTGCAAATCTTTAGAGGAAGTTAGAACAGAAGTTGATAAGATAGATAACGAATTAGTGGAACTTATATCAAAAAGATCACACTATATCCGTCAAGCTGCTGCATTTAAAGAGTCTATCGCAGAAGTTAAAACTCAAGACAGGATAGATTATATACTCTCTCGTGTTCGCCACCGTGCGATTGAGCTTGGAGTATCACCAAATATGATATCTGAACTTTTTGAGATTATGATAAATGAGATGGTTGAAACAGAGATAGCTGAACTTAGAAATAGAAATAAATTTTAACCAATTATGAAACTGCTTTTCATTTTTTTTATGGTCCTTGCAACTACATTTGCAGATGATGCTTTCATAGATGCAGGTGAGTTAAAAAAGAATCTTAAAAATAGCATCGTAATAGATGTTTGTAATGGTTCCTTTTATAAAAAAGGACACATAGACGGTTCTATAAATGTTGATGTAAAATCTTTTTTATATAACCAATCAATGATATCAGATATAGATAAAATCAATAGAAAAAGCAGATTTGATATAGCTACAGATAAAACGATAGAAAAAGAGTTACAACTTATAGGGATAGATAAAAACTCAAAAGTTGTGATATACAATCACAATACAAAAGATGGCATCTATAAATCAGCTTTTTTAGCTTTTATACTTACATATAGTGGTGTAGATGATGTTAAGATTTTAGATGGTGGATATCTAAGCTTAGTATTTGAAAACAAAGAACTTATATCAAAGATAGATGCTATTAATCTATTTAGCAACATAAAAATAGAACCACAAACAAGCATCATAACAAAAGATATAAAAGATCATCAAAAAGTTATAAAAGCTGTTGAATTAGAGAAGATACTCAAAAGTGATTACACTATAGTCGATAGAGTAACACTGAAAAAAATGTTTGATTATAAGATGGATGATGAGATTGTAGTTGATGCAAACGATATATATGAAGCATCTCTAACTTGGTATCTGCTTTATAAAAACTTGGGGTATAAAAAAAGTAAGATATTAGTAAAATAGTAGATGAAAGGGGGTTGACCCCTTTTATCTATTTGTATCTATAAGTGATACGACCTTTGTCTAAAGAGTATGGAGTAAGTTCTAACTTAACTTTGTCACCAGGTAGTATTTTTATATAGTGCATACGCATTTTACCAGCAATATGACATAAAATAACATGCCCATTTTCCAACTCAACACGAAAAGTTGCATTTGGCAAAGCCTCTATTATCTTGCCATCAACTTCTATAACATCAGATTTAGCCATAATAAGTCCTTTAAACTCTCTTTAAGCAAGAGATAAAATTTCAGCTTTACCATTGACAATAGCAACGGTATGCTCATAGTGTGAGCCGCGTAAACCATCGGCACTAACAACATCCCATTTGTTATCTAAGATAACAGGTTTGGAATCTGTTTGACATATCATAGGTTCTATACAAAAAACCATCCCATTTTTTATCTTTGGACCAGACTTTGTAGAGTGTCCATCGGTATAGTTTGGGATCTCTGGTTCATCATGAGGTTTTTTACCAATCCCATGACCACAAAAGCTACGCAGTGGAACATACCCACGCTTCAATATAGATTGTTCTAAAATAGCTGATAATTCTTTAAATCTCATACCAACTTTTATAGCATCAATAGCTTCATAAAGAGTTTCTTTTGCACAAGCGATTAACTTCTCATCTTCACTACTTATCTCGCCAACACCTACAGTTATAGCAGCATCACCATACCACCCATCAAGTTCAGTACCGATGTCATAACCTATAACATCACCCTCTTTTAGAGCGTAATCAGTAGGGATACCATGAATAATAACTTCATTAAGGGAGCAACAAACAGACGATGGAAAACCATATAAACCTTTAAAAGATGGTCTAGCACCATGACTGCGAATATACTCTTCAGCCATTGCATCTAACTCTTTTAAAGTTATTCCAGGTTTTGTATTGATTCTAAGTAGTTCTAATGCACCGCCAACAATTTTGTTGGCTGCGCGAAGTTTTTCAATCTCTTGAGGTTTTCTAAGTGCAATTGACATTGCTATAAACCAACCGCACTTAGAGTTTCATATTTACTCATATATATCTGAGCTTCTATCTTTCTCATAGTATCAAGTGCAACTTGAACTACGATAAGTACAGCTGTACCACCAAAGAAAAATGGCACACCCATACCCTTAATAATCATAAAAGGTAAAGTCGCAACTAAACCTAAATATAGAGCACCTGTAAAAGTAAGTCTGCTTGCAGTTTCGTTTAAAAACTCCATAGTAGCATTACCAGTACGGATACCTGGAATAAATCCACCTTGTCTTTTTAGATTTTCAGATATATCTTTTGCATTAAATGTAATAGATGCATAGAAAAATGCAAAAAATATTACAAACAAAAATGTCATAAAATTAAAAAAGTAAGAGTTTGGATTCATAAAATCAGCAATCGCTTGCATAGTAGGGTTTGTACTACTTGATAAAACAGTCATAGGGAACATCAATATCGCTGAAGCAAAGATAACTGGAATAACACCAGATAAGTTTACTTTAATAGGGATATAGTTCATAACTCTTTTATTTTGATTTTGCATCATTGTCTTTTTAGCGTATGTAACTGGTACACGACGCTCACCAAGTTCTACATATATGATGATTCCAACAGTAGCTAGAATCAATACAAGTATCGCTAAAACAGTTAAAAAGCTCATAGCACCAGTATTTACCATAGTTATAGCTTGACCTATAGCTGATGGGATAGCTGAAACTATACCAGCAAAGATGATCAATGATATACCATTACCGATACCACTTTGTGTAATCTGCTCACCAATCCACATTAAAAGCATAGTACCAGCTAACATAGAAACTACAGCTAATAATAAAAATGTGCTATGATCTACGAGTATTGCACTTTGACCATTTGGACCTGTTAAACTCTGCAATCCAACACTAACACCAATTGCCTGAACAATTGTAATAGCAATAGTCGCATAGCGGATAATTTGCATATATTTTACCATACCATCA
>JAFGVR010000059.1 GCA_016937915.1 Campylobacterales bacterium
GGCACTTCATCATAAACCCTCTCCCCTTTGTAAAAAAGAAGTTTTGAGTTCTCATCTCTAAAATTTTTGCTAAGTTCTAAAAGCATCTTTGTATCGGTTACCGCCCTTGAGGTGATGAGTTCAAAAACCTCATCTGGCATCTCCTCAACCCTTTTTTTTACAACCCTTACATTGTCAAGTTTTAAGTCCGCTTTTATGAACTGTAAAAAACTTGCTCGTTTGTTTAGTGGTTCAACTAAAGTTACTTGTGTCTTTGGAAGTACCAAAGCTAAAATCATCCCTGGAAAACCAGCTCCAGTGCCGATGTCCATAAGGGAAGATACTTTTGGTAAAAAAGTTATAGGATAGAGTGCATCAAATATAAAATCATCTAGCATCTCTTCATTTTTCACACCACTTAGGTTGTGTGTTTTATTCCATTTAAAAAGATGCTCTTTGTATTTTTGGATATTGTGAAAAAAGGTATCAGGAACTTCGATGTTCTCTTTTTCTATTCGTTGTTTTAGATTCAAGTGATGCCCTTGCAGATTTGTTAATGGATTTTACTATTTTAGTTCGTAAGGTTTACTTAATAGTTTAATAAATATTTTGATACGATACCTAAAGAATAAGATGATAAAAAAGGTGTAAACGATGCAACAGTTTAAACTTCTAAATCAGCTTTTGCCTTTTGAGGATAAAGCGTTTGAAGCTTTTTATGACACTATGTTAAATGATGTAAGATTGTCTGTTTTTTTTGAAAATGATGAGCAGATAGTATCACTTATAAAAAAACAAAAAGCCCATTTTCATGCATCTTTAACTATGGATAAAGAGGTTCTAAAACAAAGCTATATAAGACTTGGTGAATATCACTATAATCTTAGAATCCCTTATGTTGATTTTATAAAAGGTACAGATATTTTAGAGGAGTATTTTTTGATACACTCTCAAAAATATTTATCATCAGTAGAACTTATGGATGAGATATTTGGGTATTTTAAGATTATGAAATCTTATACTGCAAAGGGTTATCTAAATAAGATGCTAGAGGAGGATAAAAAAGATATTGAATCTTTTTTTGAACAAACATCGCACTCTAACGATACATATCTTCCAAAAGCTATAGTTAGTGAAAAGATAAAATGGCTAAAAGATATGCTTTATGCTATAGAAAATGATGGTGACTTTTCTATAGGTGAGAATCAAACTCTACTTCAAGAGTGGTTGCAAGAGATGAGTTTTTTAAGTCTTGAGAAGAGAAATTTTTTTGAGGACTTGGAGAGACGCATTTTTTTAAACACTCAAAACCTTTTTTATTTTCTAAAAAAAGAGGAGTATTTGGAGATACTTCCACTTTATACCTCACTACTTAGCATCTACAAACTAACCCTTATGATGAACAATGCTATAACCATAGAGTATGCAAACAAAATCATAGACGATATGAAACTAGACTCACTGACTCAGCTTTTTAGAAAAGATATTTTTGAAGAGATACTAAAAAAAGAGATAGCTTATGCAAAAAGAAATGATGGATACTACACAAGTGTAGTATATATCGACCTTGACAACTTTAAAGGGATAAACGACAACTTTGGACACTATAGCGGTGATAAAGTGATAGAGAAGATGGGTGAAGTGATAAGAAACAACATCAGAAGTGGTGATATGGGCTTTAGGATAGGTGGCGATGAGTTTGCTATCATATTTAGAGATGCAACCAAACAACAAGCCAAAAATGTATCACAAAAGATAAAAGTTGATTTTACATCTTATGAGTTTATATTTAATGAAGATGTAACTTTTAGTGTAGGGATAAGTATGGGGATAAGTGACTTTTCAAACAGCTCAGAGGATGATATGTCAGCACTCATAAAAAGTGTAGATGCTAAACTATGTGAAGCAAAAAACAGAGGGAAAAATCAGATATGTTTATAGAGTAGTCAGCAAAAAGCCAAAGTTTAAATCTGAAGTGCAATTTAACTTGAAAAATCATATCTATTTTTATCTTAAGTTGCTATTTTTTTAGCATAAAAAATTTCATTTGAGTCTTCCAATTGAGAGATTTTATAGATCTATTATTGAGTTTATCTTCAATAATTATATTCCCCAAGCTGGAACTTGGGAAAGATAAAAGTTATCGTAACATCAGATTTTAATTTTTAATGCAACGAACACTTAATCCGCTTGAACGATAGGTATTATTTGAAGTATATGCTTGTGATGGATCAAAATAAATCACAGCAGCATAAGGTGATAAATCACTACTTGACCAAATATAGCCCCTTGAATCTGTAGCTATTAATAAACCATCTACACTAGATCTATAGCCAGCTGATGGTAATTTTAAGAAATTTTCATACGCAGTAATATTTTGAGTGACTCCGTTATTAATAGTTTCATTTTCTAATTCAGTAATGGTTGGTACTCTATATCCAATAGGGCATACAGATGTCCCATCTATTTTACTCCAATTTAAGCTTCTTAAACTACCATTTACATCTCCAGTTGTCCAATCTCCAGTTGTCCAAGAGATGCTAATAAAATCAGTTCCATTGTTGTCTATATCTATAGCTTGTTCTGATACCATAGAACTATTTGATTCTTGATGACCATCTGCATCTCTACCCCATTGGAAATAATCACCATAACAATCCACATCATTATATGAACTACAAACTTTATTTGCTCCTATATTTCTATCTAGCCAAGTTCTACCTGTGTATGGCGATACTATACTATTATATGTTTTATTTAAAAAAACAATTGTTTCCTTTTGGTTTATCATAGAAGTATTTACATCACAACCAATTTCTGTATTTCCTTTAACCCAAAAACCACTTCCAGCTAATATATTTGTAACATATCCACCTGTGTAATTATAAGTTTGATTATTAGATATATGCAATAACCATTTTTGATTTTCTATATTTGTATGATTATATTGCCATATATAATCAACGCAACTATTATCAAAGATAGATACATTTATATCTTCAGTTGCACCTAAAAGTTGCCAGCCATATTCTACTTTTATATTTTGAGCATAAATACTATGTGATAGTAGCAACATAAAAAGAAACGGTGAAATTTTTTTCATAATAGAGCCTTTAAGGTTATTTAATTTGATTGTACTCCTTTATCCATCATTATGCAATAGAAATTTCATAATATCTTAAAAACCTCACCTTGTTCGGTGGTGAAAACAATATCATCCCCATCAAAAGTGATAGCTTCGTATTGGGCTTTTTTTAGTTTTATATATCTGTTTTTACCGCTACATATATCCTCACCTACATAGTCCTAA
>JAFGVR010000060.1 GCA_016937915.1 Campylobacterales bacterium
CGGAGTGAGTTCTGCTAGAAATATTGGAATACAAAAATCATCTTGTGAATGGGTGGCTTTTTTAGATAGTGATGATGAGTGGCATCCACAAAAACTAGAGGAGCAGGTTTTATTTCATAAATCAAATCCAGACATTTTTATGAGTTATACAGATGAGAAGTGGATAAGAGATGCTAAAGAGATAAAGATACCAAAAAAGTTTCAAAAATATGGTGGCAGTATATTTGAGAGATGTTTATCTCACTGCATCATAGCTCCATCTGCATCTATTATTCACAAAAAATTATTTGATGAAGATTTGGAAGTTTGTGAGGATTATGATCTTTGGCTTAGGGTAGCATTAGAGCATCGTATAGGTTTGATAGATAAAAAGCTTATCATAAAATACGCTGGACATGATGATCAGCTTAGTTTTAAACATTGGGGGATGGATAGGTTTAGAGTTAAAAGCTTAGAAAAATTGTTAACTTATGTTCAAAATGAAACAGTAAAAAAAGAATTGATAAAAAAATATGAACTACTTTTAAAAGGTGCTATCAAATATGATAAAATTAGCGATAAATTATTTTACGAAAAAAGATTAAGAGAATTAAAAGGTTGATAAATGACAAAAAAAGTAAAAAAATGTTTATTTCCAGCAGCTGGTTATGGTACAAGGTTTTTACCAGCTACTAAAGCTATTCCAAAAGAGATGTTGCCAATCCTTACAAAACCACTTTTAGAGTATGGTGTAAGTGAGGCTGTTGAGGCAGATATAAACCTTATGGCTATAGTAACAGGACGCGGTAAAAGGGCTATAGAGGATCATTTTGATACTAGTTATGAATTAGAGCATCAGATACAAGGTACCTCAAAAGAGGAGCTTTTGGGTGATTTAAGAGAGCTTAGAAGTAAGTGTACATTTTCATACACTCGTCAAATAGAGATGAAGGGATTGGGTCATGCTATACTCACTGGTGAAGTGCTTATAGGAAATGCCCCTTTTGCAGTAGTTTTGGCAGATGATTTGTGTGATAATGGAGATGATGAAGGGGTTTTATCTCAAATGGTTAAACTTTATGATGAGCATCAATGCTCAATCGTAGCTGTTGAGGAGGTTCCAAAAGAGGAGACTCAAAAGTATGGTGTGATAGCTGGTGAGTTTATAAAAGATGATCTTATAAGGGTTAATGATATGGTTGAAAAACCATCACCAGATGAAGCTCCATCAAACTTAGCTATCATTGGTCGTTATATCTTAACTCCAGATATATTTGATATTATTAGAGAGACAAAACCTGGTCGTGGTGGTGAGATACAGATAACTGATGCACTTTTAGAACAAGCTAAACAGGGTAGAGTTTTAGCCTATAAGTTTAAAGGTAAAAGGTTTGATTGTGGTAGTGTAGATGGGTTCGTAGAGGCTACTAACTACTTTTATGAAAAAACAAAATAAGTAAAATGAAGTATTTTTTTTCTCTTATTTTATCAGTTGTTTTATTTGCAGATAAACCAGAACTACTTTTATTAGAGACTTATAGTGATGATAAAAATGTAACTGGTTGGTATATGAGTGAGAAGCTTGATGGTATTAGAGCTTATTGGGATGGAAATAAACTTATCTCAAGAGGTGGTAATGAGTTTGCAACACCAGAGTTTTTTACAAAAGAGTTTCCAAAACACAAACTTGATGGTGAGCTTTGGAGTAAAAGGGAAGATTTTGCAAATATAGTCTCAATTGTTAATCAAGATAAACCTCACGATGGATGGAAAAATATAACTTACAATGTTTTTGAAGTGCCAGAGATAGATGGCAATCTAACCACTAGACTCTCAAATGTTACAGAGGGTAGATATCTAAAACTTATCCCACAAATAAAGGTTTCAAATAAAGAACATCTAAATCAGTTTGCAAAAGAGGTTGAAGCTAAAGGTGGTGAGGGTGTAGTTGTCAGAGACGCAACACTCCCTTACTATGTTGGTCGCACACAAGATGCCCTAAAGATTAAGTCATATATAGATGATGAGTGTGAGATTGTTGGCTATAACAAGGGTAGCGGCAAATATGAGGGGATGGTGGGTTCTTTTTCGTGTAGGATGAAAGATATGAAAATCATCAAAATCGGAAGTGGTTTAAGCGAAGCACAAAGAGCAGTTCCACCATCAGTTGGAACTATAATAACTTTTAAGTATTATGGTTTGACTTCAAAAGGGAATCCTAGATTTCCTATATTTTTAAGAGAGAGGAATGAGAGATGAATTATACACACAACTTTAATCCAACTATATCGGATGAGGAAGTTTTTCAAAAAATCGTAGATGAAAAAGAGTCAATAGGTTACTATAACCTAGCAAATCAAGATGCTAGCATCTACAAAGAGTATGCCAAAACAGTTAAGCAAAAAAATATAGTAGTTATAGGGATAGGTGGGAGTACACTTGGAACTTACGCTATATATAAATTTTTAAAACACTCAAAAAAATTAGATAAAAAACTTTTCTTTTTAGAAAGTACAGATCCAATTGAATTAAAATCAAAGATAGAACAGATAGATTTAGAAGATTCCTTATTTATAGTTATCTCAAAATCTGGTACTACTGTTGAGACTATCTCTATATTTAAATATATTAACTCTTTGGTTAAATGTGATAAAAACAACACTGTAGTTGTAACCGAGAGTGATTCAAAACTAAACAGTTTTGCTATGGCAAATGGGATGAAAAGTTTTGAGATCCCTAAAAATGTAGGGGGAAGATTTTCAGTTTTTAGTGCAGTTGGACTTCTACCTTTAGCTATAGTTGGTATAGATGTAGATGAGATTTTGGGTGGGATAAAAGATTTATATGACTCTTTTTTTGGAAAACAAGATGATTGTAAAAGAATACTCAATAAAGCTAGATTTATCGCTGAGTATAAAAATAAGTTCAATATAAATGTTGTGTTCTCATACTCTTCAAGGTTGGAGGGGTTTAACAAATGGTATGTACAGCTTTGGGGCGAGAGTCTTGGTAAAGTGGATATAAACTCAACTAAGCAGGGGCTTACGCCAGTTGGCATCATAGGGCCAATAGATCAGCACTCATTTTTACAGCTAATTGTAGAGGGTACGAGAGATAAAACTGTAACTGTCATAAAAGTTGAAGATTTTGATAACCATTTTAAAGTGCCAAATATAACTTTAGAGGGTTTAGAAGAGCTTAGTTACTTAGAAGGGATAGAGTTCTCATCACTTATAAATAAACAAGCAGATGCTACTATTGAGTCTATAAACAACTTAAATGACATCCCATGTGATGTTATGACTATAGATGGTGTAAAAGAGAGAAGTATATCAAGACTTATGTATGAGTTTGAGCTTTTAACATCAGTGGTAGCTCAGTTTTTATATATAAATGCTTATGACCAACCAGGTGTTGAATCTGGTAAAATCATCTTAAAAGATAAATTGAAAACTAAAGTTTTTTCCTAAAAAATCGATTTAACAGTTGGTACAACTTTAACGAAGGAGTTTTAGATGAATGAGGTAACTGGTCAAGGTCCATCGCTTCAAGCTGAGATGTATGCTGTAAGAAAAGCAAATGAAACTCAAGCGGTAGGGCTAGATAAAATCTTGGAATCAACAAAAGTTCCAGAACAAAGTCAGTCTATGCAGTCTCCATCAGCTCAAGTTACTGGTGTGGGGCAAAATCTTGATACTAAAGCTTAGGCTTTGGTATCGTTTTAAATTATCATTTTAAAAGCTACTTTTAGGTAAAATCGCTTCAATTATATAAATACTCTTAAGGAATATTATGTTTGAAGTAGTTATCGGGCTTGAGGTCCATGTACAATTAAATACAAAATCAAAACTTTTTTGCTCGTGTCCTACGAGTTTTAACCACAAACAAAATACAAATACTTGTCCAACATGTTTAGCACTTCCAGGTGCACTTCCAGTTTTAAACAAAGAGGTTTTACATAAATCTATAATGTTTGGAAAAGCGATAGATGCTACTGTAAATCAAACTTCATATTTTGATAGAAAATCATACTTTTACCCAGACAGCCCATCTGCTTATCAGATAACTCAGCTTTACACTCCAGTAGTTGAAAATGGAAAACTTCAGATAGATTTTGAAGATGGCACTCATAAAATTATCCGCATCAACCGTGCTCACATAGAAGCAGATGCTGGTAAAAATATCCATGATGGTGATATATCAAAAGTTGATTTAAACCGTGCAGGAACTCCACTACTTGAGATAGTAAGTGAGCCAGATATGAGAAGTGCAGAAGAAGCTGTACTTTACTTAAAAAAACTACACTCAATCATCCGCTATCTAGACATTGGTGATGCAAATATGCAAGAGGGTAGTTTTAGAGTTGATGTTAATGTATCTATCCGTCCAAAGGGTGATGAGAAACTTTATACTCGTGTAGAGGTTAAAAATATCAACTCATTTAAGTTTATCCAAAAAGCTATCGAGGTAGAGGTTGCTCGTCAAAGCGAAGCTTGGGAAGATGGTGTTTATGATGAGGAGATAGTTCAAGAGACTCGCCTTTTTGATCAAGTAAAAAATGAGACTCGCTCTATGAGGGGTAAAGAGGAGGCTGCTGATTATCGTTATTTCCCTGAGCCTGATTTACTCAAAGCTGTTATTACTGATGAGATGATGGCTACATACTCACAGATTCCAGAACTTCCAGATGCAAAAAGAGATAGATTTGTAAAAGAGTATGGTATGAGTGAGTACAATGCAAATGTTATTACGGCATCTGTTGAGATGGCACACTATTTTGAGACTATGATGGAGCAAGGGATAACTGCTAAAAACGCTGCTACTTGGCTAACAGTGGAACTTCTTGGAAGACTAAGTGGTGATGTAAATATAACAAATACCCATGTAGATGCTAAAAAATTAGGCTTTTTGGTTAAGAGAATCGAAGATGGCACTATCAGTGGAAAAGCTGCAAAAGAGGTTTTAGATAAACTTGTAGAGGAGAACTTAGAGGTTGATGGTGTGATAGACGCACTAGGACTTAAACAAGTGAGTGATACAGGAGCTATAGAGGTTATATGTGATGAGATCATAAATGCAAATCCCCAAAAAGTGGAAGAGTATAAAGGTGGGAAAGATAAACTTTTTGGTTTCTTTGTAGGTCAGGTTATGAAAGCATCTAAAGGGAGTGCAAACCCTCAAACTGTAAATGAGATATTAAAAGAAAAATTGGGATAACAAAGTGATATCTCGCTTAATCACCGATGCTGCATACCGTATAAATACATCTTCTAGGTATGCTGGTGTTAAGCATTTTTTTTACAACCTTTTAGAAAATTCAAACTTTAAATATAAAAACTATTTTGATGCATTTATGATAATGCTTATACTTTTGAGTGTATATACCCTTATCATAGAGGTAAAAGAGCCACTCCATCCTACACTTGAGTTTATAAATAATGTAGTAATCTCTTTTATATTTTTAGTTGAGTATATTTTAAGACTTTGGGTTACTAGCAGTATTAGTGAAATTGTTATTAGA
>JAFGVR010000061.1 GCA_016937915.1 Campylobacterales bacterium
AACCTTCCCCTCATTTACAGGATATGTCAAATCTCCAATGAGTGAATGTTCATCATACTCAAGTCCACATCCAACACCACAATATCCACATACTGACTTAATCATCTTTACACCTGCTTTTAAATATATAACTGAATTATACAATCTTAATTAATGTAAAGTTAAGATTTATATGTATATAAAATATACAGTTATTGTGATTATTTCTATCCAATTAGGTAGTATAATTTCACATCAAGCATTTGTATAATGTAAAATTAAGGATAGAAGATGTTAAAAAGAGTAGTAGGATTTGGTTTAGGTTTATCTTTAGTTGCAACTTCACTTTTAGCTGAAGTTGAAAAAAAAGAGCTTACGATAGGTTTCATAGCACTTACAGATTGTGCACCTATAGTTATAGCTGAAGAGAAAGGTTTTTTTGACAAATACGGCTTGGATGTTCATGTTGTAAAAGAGGGTGGCGGATGGCCTGGTATTCAACAAAAAGTTATAAATGGTGAGTATGATTTCTCACACGCTTTAGCTGGTATGCCTATAGCTGCAACGCTTGGGATAAACGGTGAAGCAAATCTTCAAGCTGTTTTATCACTTGATTTTAACGGTAACGGTATCACTTTTGGAAACAACATCATAAAAGAGATGAAAAAATATGGGATGGATGAGAAAAAGCGTCCATTAGGTTCTGAGTCTTTAAAAAAATATATAGATGCAAAAAAAGCTAAAGAGGGTGATAAATATCAACCTCTTGCATTTGGTATGGTTCACCCTGTTTCAACTCATAACTATGAGCTTCGCTACTGGATGGCATCTAGTGGAATAGAGCCTGATCGTGACACTACTATAAAACCTTTTCCACCTCCAACAATGCCATCAAACCTTATAGCTGGAAACATAGAAGGGTACTGTGTAGGTGAGCCTTGGAATGAGAGGATAGTTTTAGAGAAAAAAGGTTCAACTCTAGTTACAAACTATGACATCTGGAACAACAATCCTAAAAAAGTTTTACAAACAAGAGCAGACTTTGTAGAGAAGTATCCAGAGACTACAAAAGCGGTTATGAAAGCTATCATAGAGGCTCAAATGTGGCTAGATGCTTCATGGGAGAACAGAAAAGAGGCTGCACAAATACTTTCAAAACCAAACTATGTAAAAGCTCCTGTAAAAGTGCTTGAAAAATCTATGACTGGAACATTTCAGTACCTAAAAGGGCAAGACTCTGAGCCAAATCCAGAGTTCAATGTATTTGCAAACTACTACGCAGCTTATCCATTTTATTCACACGGTATGTGGTTTATCACTCAGATGTACAGATGGGGACAACTTGATAAACCTGTAAACATGAAAGAGGTTATAGAAAAAACATACCGCCCTGACCTGTTTGAAGCTGCTGCAAAAGAGGTTGGTTATAAACTTCCTCCAAGTCCTTGGAAAAAAGATGGTGTAGATGAGCATAATAAGTTTATGGATGGCAAGGTTTATGACCCAAATAAAGCGGTTGAGTATATCTACAGTTTTGATGTAACATCTCCAAAAGTCTCAAAAGAGGAGCTTTTAAAAGCAAATCAGTGGAGTGTCGAGACTAAACAACCTGAGTATAACTGTTTTTACGGACCAGCTGGATGTGCTGATCCAAAATATATAGTTAAATAAAAAGGAAAAAGTTATGAAAGATAGGATCAAAAAAGTATTGTTGCCAATGTTTGTATTACTCTTTGTGATACAAATATGGTCTGGTATAGCTCATGTTGTAGATAGTTTTCCAACACCAACAGCCACTTATATAGCTGCTTTTGGTGGCTTGGATGAGGATGGTTATGAGGTTCAAGGTGTACTAGAAGACCCTTTTTATATAGAGAATCAAGATGACAAAGGTCTGTTCTGGCAGGTTCTTGAATCTTTAAAAAGGGTATTTAAAGGTTTTGCTTTGGCTATAATCGTTGGTGTGCCAATAGGTCTTCTTATAGGTATGAGTAAAAATGCACAGTACGCTTTTGATCCTTTTATTCAGATATTTAAGCCAGTTTCACCACTAGCATGGCTTCCGTTGTTGCTTTTTATATTTCAAGATATAGATATGACTGCTATGTCAACTATATTTATAACATCGATTTGGCCAATAATCATCAACACTTCACTTGGTGTTAAAAGTGTAAATCAAGATTATATGAATGTTGCAAAAGTTCTCCAATTTTCACCACTTGAAAAAGTTACTAAGATCATTTTACCTGTAGCTGTACCTTTTATATTTACAGGGATGAGATTATCACTAGGCATCGCATGGCTTGTTATAGTTGCAGCTGAGATGCTAACTGGTGGTATAGGGATAGGATTTTGGATATGGGATGAGTATAACAACCTAAACTACCATAACATCATCATAGGTATCATCATAGTTGGTCTAGTTGGTTATATGCTTGATTTGATAATGGGCAAAATAGCTGATTTCTTTGATTATAGAAAAAAAGGTAGAGCGTAATGGAAACTGTTGAGAAAAAATTTTTAAGTTTAAAAGATATAGAAAAAAGGTTCAAAATACCTAGTAAAGATGATTATATAGCTGTAACAGATGTAAACTTGGAGATAAAAGAGAATGAGATAATCTCTATCATAGGTCATAGTGGATGTGGTAAATCAACTCTTTTAAATATGATCTCTGGACTTGATAGTCAAACAAGCGGTGACATACTTTTGGAAAACACACATATCTTAGGCCCTGGACCTGAGAGAGCTGTTGTTTTTCAAAACCATTCACTACTTCCTTGGTTAACTGTATATCAAAACATAGAGATGGCTGTTAAAAAAGTGATGCCAGAGCTTAGCAAAAATGAGCTAAAAGAGAGAGTTGAAAAATTTGTATCGATGGTGAATCTTGACCATGCAAAAGACAAACTACCTGATGAGATAAGTGGAGGTATGAAACAGCGTGTTGGGATAGCTAGAGCGTTGTCTATAAAACCAAAAGTTCTTTTGATGGATGAGCCTTTTGGTGCTTTGGATAGTTTGACTAGAGCTAACCTTCAAGAGCATCTGATGCGTATCCAACAAAAAGTGAAAAATACAGTTATCATAATCACTCACGATGTAGATGAAGCGGTGCTTTTGAGTGATAGAGTTATCATGATGACAAACGGCCCTGAAGCTACCATAGGGGAGATTTTAGAGGTAAATCTAGAACACCCAAGAGATAGAGTAGCACTTCAAAACGACCCTGAGTATATCAGATGCCGTGAAGCGATTTTAAGTTTCTTATACTCAAAATACGCAAAAGAGGATGAATAGTCTTTTAAAGACTTCATCCAATTAAAGCTACAAATTATCTATAGACTATTCAACTATGTGAAACCAAATAAAAAACTTCTTCAAATTAAAAAAATTATCTCTCAATTTAACCAAATCATATAAAGACCTAAACAAACTTACCATAAAATGTTTTGTAAGTTTTTTAAAAGCTTTACAAAGCGATGTTGCATACCGACATTTTAAAGGCAAATTTTAGTATGAATGATATAAAAAAAGAACTTATGAAAATAAGTAAAAATCTCTCTTTACCCTATGTAGAAGATGAAGAGGAGACAAGAACTCAGTACGGTAGTGTATTTAAGTTGTTATTTAAAGAGGTGGATGTTGCCCAAAATGGTGAAGATGCACTATCAAAGTATAATCAAAAACAATATGACTTAATCATAACCGATCTTACTATGCCAAAAATGAATGGCATACAAATGATTGAGAGTATAATCAAAATAAACCCTAAACAGCATATCATCATAATGACTGCCCATAATACAGATGAAAACCTAAGAAGTTCTATAGATTTTCAAGTAGATGGGATATTGTTAAAACCTGTAGCGATTGATAAACTTTTTAGTCTCCTTTACAAAGTATGCAAGCTTGTCTCAATGGAGAAACAAGGGAATAAAAAAGGGAAAAAAACTCTTGATAATATATTGGAAAATGATAATCAAGTACTTTTTTTAGCTGTAGTAAACAAGTATGAGGAGCTGATAAAACAGTTTGGAAGCATCGTCCAAGAACCTATAATATCTGCAGCAAAAGAGCATCTCTCAAACTTTGGGATAGAGGAAGATTTTTATGTAAATCTAGAACACGGAGTATGCGTATGCAGTGTTGAAAAGATCTACCTTGATTACATCATATCATACTTGCAAGAGTTCTCAGAGAGAAGAAACATTCTGATAGTTGAAGTTAGCCATGCAAAGATACATATAAATATCTCATACGGTGTGATAGTTCCAAAACAAAAAATAGATTACATAAATAACAATTCAAAATTTTTATTTAAATATATA
>JAFGVR010000062.1 GCA_016937915.1 Campylobacterales bacterium
ATACATGAGAACCAAATCCAGAACACATCCTAGCCCTTATGCATCCACCACTCATCATAAATCCTCTTGCTATCCCTATAGCATCTGCACCCATGCACATCGTGATTATAGCATCATCGGGTGTCAAAATCTTACCACTAGCTATGATTTTTATATTGTGTCTTATCTCATACTGTTTTAAAAGTGTATCTAAAACATATAAAGCATTATTTGTTGTAAGTCCAACTGATTCCATAAGCTCTAATGGTGCAGTAGCACTTCCACCCTCACCACTATCTACACTTATAAAATCTGGTATGTTTTTACCTTCAGTTTTTCTTTTTGATATAGCTTTTACCAAAACCTCAACATCATGAGAATCTGATATAACTATCTTAAATCCAACAGGTTTTTCAGATAAATTTTGAAGTTTTTCAACAAAATCCAAAAGTTCTTCTATGGTGTTAGCATAAGGAAATCTATTTGGGGAAAATATATCTTTCCCCTCAGGTACACCTCTATAGTAAGCTATATCTGCACTCACTTTGCTTCCTGCCAACTTACCACCTGTCTGTTTAGCGCCTTGAGCTATCTTTATCTCTGTCATACGACAAAATTTCATAACTTTTTGATATCTTAGTTCATCAAATTTCCCATTTTCATCTCTTACCCCATAAAGACCAGAACTCATCTGAAATATCATATTTGGGATATCTTTAGGTACCTCTTTTGGAAAAACATCCAGCGAAGCTTCCCAATTTATACGAAATAAAACATGAGATTTTTTATCATATATGTAAGTGTTTTGAGTTTTTTTATGAAGCAGAGCTTCTCTATACCATTTTAGAGCAACTTTATGATTAAAAATAAAAGAACCTATTTTAAATAAAAATTCAGCCCAAGATGTGCTTTTAACTATCTCTAGATAATCTGAATTATTTAAATCAGGCCTATGTGTAAATAGATGATTTGATGTAAGTCCACCCTCTCCTACATTGATTGTTAGGTTTGAGCTAACTCCAGCTAAACTAAATGCACGAACTGCCTCAGGGCTTAATGCCCCATCACTCATAGCTGAACGAATGATAGGTGTCTTAGATACAAAAGGATACTTTCTTCTCTCACCAAACACTACACTTAGATCATCATCAACCTCATTTTCATTTAGAACATTGGTAGCATTTTTTATGATAAATCTTGAACCTGAAAACGGTTGATTTACAGAAAATGATTGATAATTTGGAACATCTTTTGCGGCTTTATATACCCAGTCAATCTTATCTTTTGATTCATAAAAGGTCTCTTCTGCGAAATATTGTCTAAGTGGTTCTCTAAGTGCTTCAAATAGATATCTAAATCTTCCTATAACAGGGTAGTTTATAAGAAGCGAATGTTTTCTTTGTATGTATTTGTCATACACAAAAAGTATAGCAGTAGCAACTGCTCCAAAAATTAAAAAAAATTCTATGAACTCTATAAAGAATCCCCATAAATACTCAAGCAAAAGTGTTCCTTAATAAAATTTAAAAATTTTCTATTTTTACGGTTGTTTCTGATTTATCTTCTAAATCTTTTATGATAATTTCACCACTTTTTATCTCATTGCTACCTATCATACAAAAATATTTTGCATTTGCTTTATCAGCATTTTTCATGTGATTTTTGAAGTTTTTTGCTTTATAGTCTGTTGCAACTCTATCTGTTTTTCTTTTTTTATGTACAAGACTTAGAGTAAGTTCTAGTGCTTCATCATCCATAGCTCCGATGTAGTAGCCATCTCTTTTTACCTCTGGCATCACTATAAGCTCCATAAGTCTCTCTATCCCCATAGCAAAACCAACAGCAGGTGTAGCTTTGCCATCTAAAAACTCAACAAGTCTGTCATATCTTCCACCACCAGCTATCGCACTTTGGCTTCCGATATTATCACTTACAAACTCAAATGCAGTTTTAGAGTAATAATCAAGCCCACGAACAAGGTTGGTATCCACCTCATAGTTGATACCGTTGGCATCTAATATATTTTTTAATTTTTCAAAGTCACTATCACAATCCTTACAAAGATTATCTATGAGTTTTGGTGCATCTTTATATATGAATTGGCATCTATCGTTTTTACAATCAAGTACACGGATAGGGTTAATAGCTAGTCTTCTTACACAATCATCACAAATAGCCTCTTTACTTGATTGTACAAAGCTCACTAAATTTTCATGATAACTTGGCATACAGTTGTTATCACCCAAAGAGTTTAATTGAAGTCTATAACCGATGCCAAGCTCATTTAAAATGTCGCTTACCATCATTATCATAGAAGCATCTTCATATACACTATCTACTCCAAAACTCTCACACCCAAACTGATGAAATTGTCTAAGGCGTCCTTTTTGAGGTCTCTCATACCTAAACATAGCACCATGATAAAAAAATCTATGAACCCCACCAGCACGGTCAAGCTTTTTTTGTATAAATGCACGAACAACACCAGCAGTCCCTTCAGGCCTTAGACATACATCATTATCACCTTTATCGATAAACTGATACATCTCTTTACCAACTATGTCACTACTCTCACCAACACTCCTTTTAAAAAGTGCAGTCTCCTCTAGCAAAGGTGTTTCTATAAAATGAAAACCATATCTAGTTGCTACTTTTGTTGCTACATCTATAAAATAAGTGAATCTCTTATAATCTTCACTTAAAATATCATTCATACCTCTTAAGCTTTGAATCATCTATACCCCTACTATTTTTAGTAACGAAATAGTATCCTTTTTTATCTTTTATCAATTTAAATTAATAGAAATATATAAACTGTTATAATATTTAAGTTTTCCATAAAACTTAACTCTAAAATAGATAAAATGAAATGAAAAAAGATATAGAAAAAGGTAT
>JAFGVR010000063.1 GCA_016937915.1 Campylobacterales bacterium
AATCCCCCAGCCATCCAAATCACCTATAGCATCAAACTTTGTAGAGTTGCCAAACTCAGACTCTTTTATGTTTAAAATATCTACTGTATCATTCATAAGTTGTTTAGATATATTTAGAGTTAGTTTACCTTTAGGGATAGTTAATGTATGTATATCGTTTTGTGCATAGTTTATATTTTGAGCAGTTGCTAAAGATGAAACTAAAGCAAGTGCTACTATCTTGTTATCTAATTTCAATTCTTCCCTCTATACCATTTGAATTTGAAAAATCATAAATATGAGTCTTTAGGTGTTCAGTTATTATATTTGTATTTATAGGTTTACTATTTTTAATAATAGGTGCATTTGAAGTTATGGTGATATCATAATCTTCTATCACTTTAAATGTAGATTCACTAGCACTTGTTTGATTTTTCATTATCTCACCAAGTTTTAAAGTGAGCATATTTCCATTTAGCTTTATAGAAGATGTTAACATCTCTGGCTTATATGAACTACTAAAATATGTTCCACCTTTTCCACTATCACCAACCCCATATATATCTATAAGTGTAGGATTTGATAACACTCCATTTGTCAAGTTTAAATCTTTATAAACAAATTCACCCTCATCATCAGTATCATCATCTTTTGTTATAATCCCATCACTCTCTCTTTTAAAAAACTCTATACCTATCTCAAAATCATTATAATCTTTTGATGTATCTATCTCAAAGCTTATATTCCAGATATCTTCTACATCATCATTTGTTGATTTTTGGATGGTCTCAAAATTACCATTTATGATACCTGTAGCCTCATCACCAAAATATATCTTGTTTAGTGGTTCTTTATATACCCACACACCTTGAGTTGGTTTAATGGTAGTTAGTGGTGTAAAGCCAGCTTTTTGAGTAGCTCCATTTTTACTATAAGCACTCCAACTTCCAGAATCATAAGCAAATGCGAATGTAACACCATTAGTCTGTGCATACTCAGCTATATCTATCTCAGATGAAGTAGATGTTATCATATTCCAACCATCTACAACATTTTTTTGAGTTGAAGTATCATTTAAGTTTAAGTTTATATCTTTAGAACTCCTTACCCAAAAAGCATCACCAGCTTCTAAAGAGTTTAGTGGGTTGTACTTTGTTTGTACATCTTTTACATAGCAGTACCAACTACCATTTTTATAGTTCCATAGAGCATCACCACTACTTAGAGCAAGTTTGTTTATATCTAAATTCTCAGTAGTACCTATAAGATTCCACTCATTTGACTTTATGTTTAAATCACTTGCCAAAAGAAGAGAAGATGTAAGTAAAGAGGAGAGTAACAAAGTTTTTTTCATTTTTTACCTTTTTAAGCTAGTTAAGGGAGATACCCTTAACTTTTAGTAACTCATAAGTTGTTGAGTTAAAGATTCAGTAGCTTGTGAACCTGTATAGATTTTTTCTTTCCAAACAGAGCCAACTTTATCTTGGCCTTCACTTTGTACAAAATATCCAGTTGGTGAAGATGAATCATTTACAATGCTTAATGTTTGTAGTTCATTAGGTAAATCTAAGTGTATGCCAGTTGCATCGTAACTCCAACTACCTATAACATTAGTAGTTCTTTCTACATTTTCACAAATATCATCTTGCATTCCATCATTATTTTTATCACATGTGAAAGTTCCAGTTACATAACCACTAACTATATTTCCAGATGTAGCACTTGAATCACCATCTAACATAGCATAATCTTCACTAAACCAATTGTTTTGAGTTAGGAACATATATTTTAACTTCTCATTAGTATCAACAATAACTTCTTGATAACCATCCCAGTAGCTAGGAGCCCAGTCCCAAGTGTCTGTCCAGCCATCATTACCTACTTGTGTTACATGAAACTCTATATCACTCTCATAAAGATCAGTAAAATTATAATCATTTATAGATGTTACTTTTCTCGTAGCAGTTATGATAACATCAGCCCCGAAACCTTCAGTAGATTCAGATATTGAAACATTATAGTCACTATTTAGAGCTGTAACACTTACATTATGAACTTCATCTTGTACCCACAGTTTTGTTTCATCATCATACTCTTTATTCGTGATTACAACATTTATGATGCCATTAGTTGCTTGAGAAAAATCAAAATTCCAAAGAGAATATTCTTTATCATACCCTTCTATCCCTATAGCAGTTGGAGCAGTTGAAAAAGAACTCCATTTTAAAGTTGCAACAGGTTCAGTTGTCATATCTATATCTGATGAATAGTTATTGTCATCGTATGTTGAGTTTTCATCATAATATATATTACAATTACCATCTCCTAAAACCCAAAAACCACTGCCTTTAGCCAGCGTATTATTATCTATAGATGGGTAAGGATAAGTTCCATCTCTATGCCATAGTAACCAACCATTGGAAGATGTTAAACTCGCATCGTATTGCCATATAGATTTGACACATGTACTGCTGTTTTTGATACTATCTACAGATATATCTGAAACAGCACCAGCTAGTGTCCATCCACTATTTACTGAAATTGAGCCTGCATATATAGTTGAAACAAGTAGTGAACTTGCTATTAAACTTTTTTTTATCATAGGTAACCCCTTTGTTGATATTTAAATGGTACCATTGTAGCATAGTGGGAGATAAAATAACCTTTATGATTTAAGATATGTCACTTTGTCATAAAATTTGAGTTTGTTAAAAAAAAATAATAATATTTAAAAAATTGTTTTTTAGGATATAGATGATTGAGAGATTTTATTTAAAAAACTATTTAAGTTTTCAAGATGTTGAGTTGAATCTTAGCTCAGGGTTAGTTGTATTTACTGGTCCTAGTGGCAGTGGGAAGTCTGTACTTATGAACTCTATTCTTACCTCTTTAGGACTTGCTAGTTGCGATGCTAGTGTTTGTGAGTCTAGTGTTACATGGGACATAGATGGTGAAGATATAGGGATAGAAAATGAGGATTTAAATGTATTTAGACATGTAAAAAAAGAGAAATCAAGATTTTTTGTAAATAACCAAAGCATATCAAAAAAAGCTATAGCTAGATTGGCAAGCAAACATATAAGACATCTTAGTTTAAAAGATTTTAGTGATTTTGAAAATAAAAGTCTCCTTTATATAATAGATAAAAGAGTTGAAAAATATAATAAAGAGATAATAGATATAAAATCAAGTTATAAAGATAGTTTTTTTAAATATAAAGAGATAAAAAAAGAGCTTAAAAAGATAGAGGATGAAGAGAAAAAGATAGTTGAACTAAAAGAGTTTGCTGCATTTGAGATAAAAAAAATAGATGATATAGCACCA
>JAFGVR010000064.1 GCA_016937915.1 Campylobacterales bacterium
AACTTTCAGAGGCGATTTTCTACTTAGCAATTACACAGCTGCATTACTTGAAAAGATGAAGCATCAAGTCTTTTTAAGCACTCTTACATCTTTAGATCTTAATAGATAGTACTAACATTATACAAAAAAATGTAAAAATTGAGTTTTAAATTGAAGATGATTCAGGTGAGGCAAAGATGAGATTTATTGCTCCTAAAAATACAACTTATAACATGCAACTTAGTTCACTAACAACTTTTAATGCTTATGTAAAAGGTGCAAATGTAGATTTTACAATAGCAGAAAATATAAATGATATAAATTTAACCGCTCCATTTAGAGCAGGTATCTATGATGTGTTATTTCAAGGTGAAGCAAATAGCGATATAATCTATGAACTTGAAAATAATGATGTAATACCAATTCCCATTAAAGAGCAATATCTTTGCATTGTTCTATAATCCAATTATAAGCACAAAGTTTTTTACTCTTTTTGATATCAGCCATCCAAGTGACAACATTATTACTTGTGAATAAATATGTTATCTATTTGTACCTTTTCCTTTATTATTCATCATTCTATTGTATTGGAAATCTTTTAGTTCATCGGGAGAGATTTCTCCATCATTGTTTGCATCTATATCTGTAAAAGCTGGTGCATTTGATGCATTTTTCATCATTTTACCTTGTTCTGCTCTTTGAGACATGTTTTCACCTTGAGTTGCATAAAACTCATCTTCTGTTACAACACCATCATTGTTTTTGTCAAAATTGGCAAATGGTGTTATAGCGTACAAAGAGACACTCACTAAAGCAATTGGCAATATTTTTAAAAGTTTCATAATAAACTCCTTAGTTTAAATTGTCAATATTTTATATCTTTATAATTGAAAGAGATATAAAAGTATAGTTTCCACAATCCCTCCACAATTAATTCATATACTTACAACATATAAAACAAAAAACTCCAAAACGGGGTTTTGAAAAAGGATATGAAATGAAAACTACAGTTACTAAAACTTTGAGATCTTTGGTTATAGTTGGGGCGATTCTTGGCTCTTCATCTCTTTTGGCATCTGATGGTGCAGTTCTTTACAAAAAATGCTCATCTTGTCATGGCGCTGTTGCAGAAAAACAAGCTCTTGGTAAGTCTAAGGTGATAGCTGGATGGGATGCTACAAAAGTTGAAGATGCTTTAAAAGGGTATAAAGCTGGAACTTATGGTGGAGCTATGAAAGGGCTTATGAAAGGTCAGGTTGCATCTCTTAGTGATGATGATATAAAAGCACTCTCTGAGCATATTGCATCTTTAAAATAGTAGGTTTATAAACCTGCTGTTTTTATTTAACATTAACGAGAACTATTATAAAATTCGAAATGCAAAATTTCGAACAATTCTTAATAGATAATTTACCAACCTCTACCTCTATCCACCCGACCTATGAGAAAGCTCTTCAAGAGATGCTTCGTGCTGGTGGAAAGAAGTTTCGTCCAGCACTACTACTTGGTGTAGTAAACGCTTACAACCCTTTGATGGTGGAGAGTGCAAGATACGCAGCTTATGCTATAGAGCTTTTACACACATACTCACTCATACATGATGATCTCCCTTCGATGGACAACTCACCACTTCGCAGAGGCAAACCTACTCTTCATGTAGTTTATGATGAGGTTACTGCCATACTCGTTGGAGATGCTTTAAACACTTACTCTTTTGAGGTACTCTCAAACGCCCCTTTTTCAGACTATATAAAAGTGAAACTTATCCAAGAACTCGCATACAATGGCGGTTTAAATGGTATGGTTTTAGGTCAAGCGATAGATTGTTACTTTGAAAACCAGCCACTTAGCATCGATGATGTAAAGATACTCCACACCAACAAAACTGCAAAACTGATAGCTGCATCACTTAAAATGGGAGCTATCATAGTTGGGCGTGAAGATTTAGGTGAAAAACTTTATGATTTTGGAATAAAGCTTGGTGTATTATTTCAGATTCAAGATGATATATTGGATGTTACTCAATCAAGCGAAGAAGCTGGAAAGCTTACAAACAATGATGAGGATAAAAACAGTTTTGTTACTTTGATAGGCTTGGATGAGAGTATCAAAGAAGCAAATGCTTTGGCAGAAGAGTTGGAAAAAGAGTTGAGCAGTTTTGATGATAGCTTAAGGGATGAGCTATCGGAACTTTTATTACAATACATAAACAGACACAAATAAGAAGGAATAAGTAGATGAGTAATACTATGCGTCAAAAGATGGCAGATACGATAAGATTTTTAGCAGCAGATATGGTTCAAGCTGCAAACAGTGGTCACCCAGGTGCACCTATGGGTTTAGCAGATATAGCTGTAGTTTTGAGTGAGCATCTAAAACACAACCCTAAAAATCCATCATGGTTAAACCGTGATAGAATAGTTTTCTCAGGTGGTCACGCTACTGGGCTTATCTATTCACTTTACTATCTTTGGGGATATGGTTTAGAGATAGATGATCTTAAAAACTTCCGTCAACTAGACTCAAAAACTCCAGGGCATCCTGAGTTTGGTCACACTGATGGGATAGAGATAACAACTGGACCACTTGGTCAAGGTATCGCAAACGCTGTTGGTTTTTCTATGGCATCTAAATTTGTAGGAGCTCAGACAAACAGTGAGACTGCAAACATAATAGATCACAATGTTTATTGTCTTTGTGGTGATGGAGACCTTGAAGAGGGGATAAGTTATGAAGCTTGTTCAATCGCAGGTCATAACAAACTTGACAATCTTATAGTTATCTACGATTCAAATCGCATCACAATTGAGGGTTCAACTGATCTTAGCATCTCTGAAAACATCACAAAAAGATTTGAATCTCAAGGTTGGGATGTGTTAGAGTGTGATGGACACGATTTTGATGCTATAGATGCAGCTATCACTCAAGCAAAAGCAAACACAAAACCTACTATCATTATAGCAAACACTACTATAGCTAAAGGTGCTGGTGAGTTGGAGGGTTCACACCACTCTCACGGAGCACCACTTGGAAGTGATGTGATAGCTAAAGCTAAAGAGGCAGCTGGGTTTGACGCTACTAAAACTTTTCAAGTTGATGAAGATGTTATGGTTAGATTTAGATGTGCCATAGAAAAGGGTGATTTAGTAGAGCGTGAGTGGATCCACTCACTAAAAACTATGCCACTTATGGAGCAAAACGAAGCGTTAGATGCACTTCAAAACCCTGACTTTTCACGCATAGAGTATCCAGTGTTTGATAAAGCAGATGCTACTCGTAACACAAATGGGAAAATCATAAACGCTATCGCAAAAGCTCTTCCAAGCTTTTTAGGTGGTAGTGCGGATTTAAGCCCATCAAACAAAACTTACCTAAACGATATGGGAACATTTCCAAAGGGTAGAAACATCTACTTTGGTATCCGTGAACACGCTATGGCATCTATTGTAAATGCTATGGCTCTTTATGGTCCACTTATGCCGTTCTCATCAACTTTCTTTGTGTTCTCAGACTACCTAAAACCATCAGCTCGTATAGCTGCACTTAGTGGCATCCAGCAGTTTTTTATCTGGACACACGACAGCATCGGTGTTGGTGAAGATGGACCAACTCACCAACCAATCGAGCATCTTTCACAATTTCGCTCACTTCCAAACTTCTATGTATGGCGTCCAGCTGATGGTGCGGAAAATGTTGAAGCGTGGAAAAAAGCGTTAGAGATGAAAAAATCACCATCTGCTTTTGTGTGTTCTAGACAAAACCTTGATGTTTTACCATCTGCTGTTTGTGGTGATGCTAGTAAAGGTGGGTACCTTTTAGCATCTGATGAAAACGCTACTATCACGCTAATGGCAAGTGGTAGTGAAGTGAGTCTTGCTTTAGCTGTAAAAGAGAAGTTAAACAGTGAGGGCAAAGGGGTAAATGTAGTATCAGTTCCATGTTATGACCTTTTCATAGAGCAAGATAAAGCTTATATAGATAATATCATCAAGCCAGATAGTAAAAAAGTAGCTATCGAAGCTGCAAGAGGTTTAGAGTGGTACAGACTTGCTGATGAGGTTATCTGTATGGATACATTTGGTGCATCTGCACCAGCTGGTCAGTTGTTTGAAAAATTTGGTTTTTCTGCCGATGTTATAGCTGGTAGGTTAAAATAATTATTTAGAGGTTTTTTGCGACCTCTAATTTTTAGGGGTCGTTATGAGTGATAAATATTTAAAAATCTTGACCACGGTTTTATTTATTATCCTTTTTTTACTCTCTTATACTCTTTGTACTATAGTGTGTGATTTAGAAGATACCCCAAAACAAAAAAGTACATTTAAATCAACTACCCCTGAAGGTAAGCTTAGGGAGATATCTGATACAGTTAAATGATTTATCTCTTTTTGGCATTATAATTGTGTTATGCTAAAATATATGTATGATTAAAAAGATAAAAAAATACTCCACAACTAACACTCTGGTTCTCCTTGGCATCCTTTTTGGTGCCTTATTTGGTTCATTTTTCCCATCACTCGCACTTGAACAAAAGATGATAGGTACTGCATTTATATATTTTTTAAAGATGCTAGTTGTCCCCTTGGTTTTTTCTAGCATCTTTGTAGCTATCCTTGGTCTTGGCTCAATTGAGAGGCTAAAGAGCATCGGAGCTAGAACTATAGGGTTTTATATCCTCACAACAGCTTTGGCAGTTGCTATGGCGATAGTGGCTATGGGGATATTTGATATAGGGGACGCTGTTAGTAGTGAGGGGTTAGAGTATGCAAAAGCATCAACTATCGCACCATTTTCTTTTGAGGCTATGATACTTAGTTTCATCCCAACAAACATCTTTGCATCCCTTAGCGATGGTTCTATGATGCAGATAATAGTATTTGCTGTAGTTTTTGGCATCGCTTCACTCTATCTAAACTTTGAAGAGCAGAGAGTTTTAAACACTTTTTTTAACGCAGTCTCAAACGCTATGTATAATGCCCTCAAATTTTCAAACAACATTTCACCCAGTTTTATTTCCTAAAAAGCTACAATTTTTATGAAATACAGGAGAAAATA
>JAFGVR010000065.1 GCA_016937915.1 Campylobacterales bacterium
ATACTCACTTCTTAGTAAATAAAAATATTTTTGACTCTAAAGTTTGGAATATGAAAGAGTGGATAATCAACTATACTCAAAGTTTAGAAGATGAAAACTATATGGTCAGCTATATCAATAAAGAACTTGCAGAGCAACATAAGAAAGAAAAAGAACTTATGTTTACAAAGATAAAAAATACAATATCTAATAAAATGCAAGTGGGTAAACCATTTGCTGTTTATGGTGAAAATATTCATGGGAATATAGAACTAATTAGTTTCTACCCTGTAAAAGATGTGCATAATAAAAAAAATATGGCATGGTTAGTTTCTTATGAAGAAAGCAGTTATATAGAAGAGATTTTAAGATTTAAAAATGTTTTAATCATAAGCACAATAATTATATCGATACTTTTATTTTTAATTATTTATTATCTTTTAAATCAAAAAGAAAGATTGGAATTAGAGGTAAAAAATAAAACTAAAAAACTTCAAGATAGTCAAAACAGTCTTAAACAGCTTAATAAAACACTTATAGAAAGAGTAGATGAAAATGTTAAAGAACTAAGGAAAAAAGATCATTTGCTACTAGAACAATCAAAACTAGCACAAATGGGTGAAATGCTAAATATGATAGCACATCAGTGGAGACAACCACTGAATGCACTTTCTGCCTCAACTATAAACCTGTCGTTACAAAATGATTTTGAAACACTAACAAAAGAATCCATCGAAGAGATAAGTTCCTATATTCAAAAAGAGGCTCAAAAGATGTCAAAAACCATTGATGATTTTATGGAATTTAACAAATCAGAGGAAAATAAAAAATTTAACTTAAACAGTGCAATAGATAATACCAAAGAGATAGTACTTCCTCAGCTCAAAAATAGATCTATAGAACTCATAACTCAGGTAGATAATGATATATCTGTATTTCATAATGAAAAAGCTTTAGAGCATGTACTTTTAAATCTAATCACAAACGCAAGAGATGCATTTGATGAGAATAAAACTATTGAAAATAAATGGATAAAAATATATTCACAAATAGATGAAGACAAAGTGATGCTAAAGATTGAAGATAATGCTGGAGGGATACCTCAAGAGATAATAACCAAGGTATTTAACCCTTATTTTACCACTAAAGAGCAAGGTAAAGGTACGGGTATAGGACTCTACATGTCAAAACAGATGATAGAAGCAATAGATGGTTCATCTATACAAGTAGAAAATTCTACAGATGGTGCGATTTTTACAATCATTTTTAATTTAAAAAAATAATTAAAATCGCTAATTATAAAAAAACTTAATTTTAAACCTTACTCTTTCTAAGATGCACAAGCGTAGCTTTTATTATGTCATCATCATCTTTACTATGCGATTTTATGCTCTCTTTTTTATCATCTCTGTATGTAAAGGTGATGTTTTGTCCATAGTTTGTAACTGAGCGGATTTTTTGTTTTAGGCTTAGTAGTTTTATAACCATAAGCTCTATAAACTGTTTTGTTGGAGTGTCAAGTTCACCAAAGCGGTCAATCAACTCCTCTTCTATCTCATATATCTCAACAACCTCTTCACATTGGCTTAAGCGTCTGTATATATCTAAACGGAGTCTGTCTTCAGTTACAACGGTATCAGATATAAAAGCTGAGATGCTAAGCTTGATGTCAACTTTCTCTTTTTTATCTTCCACTTTATTACTTAGCTCTTTGATAGCATCTTCTAACATCCTTAGATAAAGTGAATATCCTATATTTTTGATATGTCCACTTTGTGCATCTCCAACTAAGTTTCCACCACCCCTTATCTCCAAATCATGATGAGCTAGAACCGAGCCACTACCTAAAAATGAGTTTGATTCAAGTGCTAAAAGTCTTTTTTTAGCTTCATCTGTTAGGTTGTTTTTATCTTCAACTATGAAGTATGCAAACCCCTCACTGCTTCCACGCCCAACACGACCGCGAAGCTGATGCAAATCTGCGATACCAAACCTATCTGCACCATCTACTATGATGGTATTAACTCTAGGCATGTGGATACCACTTTCTATGATAGAAGTTGCTATCATCATATCATACTCACCAGCTTCAAACTTTAAAAGCTCTTTTTCTGTAACAGCTGCTGAGATTTTTGAGTGAAGCATAAGGACTCTAAGCTCTGGTAAAAGTGCTTTTATCTCCCCCATCTTTATAGGCATGTGATCAATTGAGTTGTGAACATAAAAAACCTGACCACCACGGCGAAGCTCACGCATCACCACCTCTTTTATAAGCTTCTCATCATAAGCTTTTACAAATGTTCTAACACCCAACCTTGCACTAGGTGGAGTTAAAAGCTGACTCATAGTTTTTATAGAGCTTAGGGCTTGATTGAGTGAACGAGGTATCGGAGTAGCACTCATAGAGAGCATGTGAACAGTTGAGTAAAGCTCTTTTATCTTCTCTTTTTGTTTTACACCAAACTTATGCTCCTCATCAACTATAACCACACCTAAGTTTTTAAACTCTAAACCAAACAAAGAGTGTGTACCAACTACAGCATCTATCTCACCACTAGCCAAACCTTTTATAATGCTATTTTTATCTTTTGCACTTACAAATCTATCTAGTTTTGCATATCTGATGCCAAGATCTTTAAACCTATCATCAAGGCTTCTAAAATGTTGAGCTGATAATAGCGTAGTAGGTACTATAAACGCTGACTGATACCCTGATTTGTACGCTGCATAGATGGTGTTCATAGCTACTTCAGTTTTACCAAAACCAACATCACCGCTTAAAAGTTTATCCATGATGTGACCAGAACTCATCTCAGAGACTATCTCATCTATCGCATCTCGCTGATCATCAGTATAGTCAAACCCAGCCATCTTTTGAAAAACTTTTAGCTCATCTTTTGCTATCCCTATAACAGGTGCTTTTATAAGCTCTCTTGCAGCTGCTGTATTTACTATAGTTCCAGCTATCTCAAAGAGTTTTTTTCTAACACTCTCTTTTAGTTTACCAAAACTACCTTTGCCAAGACGATCTAAAACAGGAGTTGAGCCTCCACTTGCCATATATCTATCGATATAGTCTAAGTTCTCAACAGGAAGAAGAATTTTATCATCACCAACATACTTGATAACCAAAAAGTCTTTAATACCGCCAAGTATCTCAGTCTTTTCAATTTTCTCAAATATCCCTACCCCATAATCCTCATGAACTACATAATCCCCAGCTTTTAGATCATCTAGTAAAATTGAGCTTTTACGGCGGCGGCGTTTTTTATCTGGCTTGTTTAGTGATACTACAAGTTCATCATCACTTAATATATTTAATATATATGGAGCGTAAATTTTTGTGATGTTTTGGGTCTCAAAAAGCCCCACTTGTTTCATCACCGCTTCATTTGCAGCTATGATAGTTATCTTTTTATCTTTATGGACATTTAAGAGGGTGTTTATATCAGTTGGCAGAAGCTCTTTAAAGTTTCCGCTCTCTTTTAAAACATCCACATTAAAATCATCTCTACTAATCGTTGGAGCATTTAGTGCATAAGCATCTACTAGCAGATTATCAAGATTTCGTATAAGTTTTACATTTTTGCCATCTAAAAAATTTACTGCCTCATCAAGATACCAAAACCCAAGAGATGCTATATCTTTTTGTAAACAATCAAACTCACTTGAACTTATCTTTGAGTTTAACCTCTCATATCCATCCCCGTCCAAAGAATAAAATGCACATGCGAGTTCAAACCCCTCAAGCTCCTCTTTTAGGGTTCTTTGAGACTCAAGTTCAAAATATTTTATCTGTTCAATCTCATCATCAAAAAGTGAGATGCGAATAGGGTTTGGTGAAGATGGTGGATATATATCTATGATATCTCCACGAAAAGAGATCTCCCCCTCCACTTGAACTATGTCAACAAAGGTATAACCCCAGTGAAGCATCTGATGCTTAAAACTGTTTAGGTCTAGTTTTTGCCCAAACTCTATGTTTATAGACTCTAAAATCTCTTTTTTTGGAAGTTTGAAAAGCAAAGTTTTTAGAGGTGATATGATGAGTGGTTTATCTTTGGCGTTGTAGTATCTTCTAAGTGCGCTAAAGAGCTCGTGCAACTCCTCTTTGTAACTTCTAAGATCATCCCCAAAAGTTGCACGAAAATCTGGAAAAAGTATGACCTCTTTTTTAAAAAAATCAGCCACACTCTTTAACTCTAAAGCCTCTTTGTGATCTTCACAAATAAGAAGCTCTAAGTTGCTTTTTTTCTCTGTTTTAAAATATTCAAATAGTATGTTTTGAGACATTTTTACCTAAACTATCTCTTCTACTACAGCTTGAGTAGCGATATTATTATTGCCATCTTTTAAAACTGAAGTCCCCTCAAAGATACCTTTAGCCTCGATAACTAATTCACTAGATGCAATAGAACCACTTATATGTCCACCAGCTTTTATCTCGATGCGATCTGAGTTGATATTGCCATCTACAAATCCTTGAACAACTACCCTTTTACTAGAGATATCACCTTTTATCTTTCCATTTTTACCGACATTTATATCTCTTTGGGAGTTTATAACCCCCTCAAATGTTCCGTCCACATAAAGGTTACAAGTTAAACTCATCTCCCCTTTGATAGTGCTACCCGCTGTGATGATGGTAGTGTCTGAGTCGGTTCTTGTACTTTTATCTGAGCTGTCGCCCTTACCAAAGATTGCCATGGGATATTATCCTCCTTTTTAAATATATCATTATAATTTTTTATACTCCATTCCACAAAATAGATTGGATTTACAGCTTGATGGATAAATTTTATCTCATAATGAAGGTGTGGTCCACTACTCATACCAGAATTTCCTGTATATGCTATAAGTGTACCTTTTTTAACAAATTGACCCGATTTTACCACAACTTTATTTAAATGACCATAGTTTGTTCTAAACCCATAATTATGATTTAAAATAACTAGATTTCCAAAACCGCTGCTTTTATGAAATCCTGCCCACTCAACCAAACCATCAGCTGTAGCATAAACAGGAGTATCCATAGGAGCTCTCATATCGATCCCCTTATGAAACTCTTTTCTATTTAATGTAGGATGGATGCGATAACCAAAACTACTCGTTATACCTTTATTTACAATAGGTGAGCCATTTGGGATAAACTGTAAAAGTGCAACTTTATGTTCAGAATCAAGCTTTGCTATATCTACCCTCTCTAATAAAGACTTATCTTTTACACTCTCTTCAAGCCCTATAAGTGTCTCTATCTCTGAGAGTGATTCTGATACCTCTTGAAGCTCTTTTTTCTTGGCAATTAAGAGTGAATATGTTTTTTCAACCTCTTTATTTAAACTTGTATTTTTATTTTTCAACTCACTAAAAGCTTTTTCAACCTCTTGTTTATTTTTCTCTATATCTGAAACTTGTTTATCAAGATAAAGGATAGTAGCCACCCCTATAACTCCAACAAATAAAAGAAACAAAACAAAGTAAAGGAGTACTTTTTTTACAAACTTATGTACATTTACTTGCTTTAAACCATTATCATCATGAATAGTGATAGTAAAATGACTATTCATCACCAACCCTTCTCAAAAATGCTTCAGCCACACTAAATGAACCAAATACAAGATAGTTTTTAGAGTTATCCAACTCCTTAAAATCACAAAACTCTATACCAAGCTCTTTTATAACCTCTTTGAGTTTATCTTTTCTCTCTATCCTTTCCTCATCTACATCTATTATCTCAATAGCAGTGATGATCGGTTTTAAAATAGACAAAATCTCTTTATAGTTTTTATCGCTATAAGTATTATAGATAAGTGTATATCTGTTTGGTTGCAAAGCTTTATAGATAGAATTTGCAGCTAAAGTGTTGTGTCCAACATCTAATAAAACATTATCTCTAAACTGAGTAACTCTTCCAAAAAGTTTTGAGTTTTTAAAATTGTATGCTTCATAAGAGATGCCAAGTGATTTTAGAGCAGATATAGCCAAAGAGAGATTATCTTTTAGATACTCTGCAAGATTTAACCCTTTTGAGATAATCTCTATATTTTTAAAATCCACCTCATCTAAAAGTTCATAAACTCTTTTATAACTCACCCCTTTAGAAGCACTAATCTCATCTGCAACTTCATAAACTTCATCATATCTCTGATTTGCCAGTATCGCTTGATTTTGGATAGCATTTAGTTTTGTTGTAGCTATACTTTTTATATCATTTCCCAAAAATGCTTCATGGTCAAAATCTATGGGTGTGACTAATGTTAAGATTTTATCAAAAACAGCAGTAGCATCGTGTTCACCACCCAAACCAGCCTCTAGCACTATATAATCACATCTATTAAAAACAACCATAGCCAAAAGGGTAGTATATTCAAAATAACTCAAAGAATCTGACTGTTCTTTTATTAGCATGGTTTGAAGTTTTTGGTGAGCATCTTCTAAAATATCATCAGTTGCATTTGCCCCATCTATCCAGATGCGTTCATTAAACTCCAATATATGTGGAGAGGTGTAATGCCCAACACTAAAACCCAAAGAAAAAAGTGCAGATGCTAAAAAACGCCCAGTTGTCCCCTTACCATTTGTCCCTATTAGATGGATAATATTTTTATCTAAAAAATTATTTTTTACACTTTTATACACTTTTGGAAAGCGTTCATAATCTATCTCTTTATAATAAAGAGGTTTTAAATCAAGATATTTTTGCAGCTTCACTACTTATATGCCACCCTATTTCTTCCACTAGTTTTTGCTTTATACAAATATTCATCAGCAGAATTTATTGTAGCTTTTTGAGATGGATGTATTTTTCTCTCACTAACACCACAACTAACAGTCACACTTATCCTCTTACCTTTATACAAAAAATTTGCTTTTTCTACATGTACACGAACTTTTTCTGCAAAGACAGCTCCACCAGAAGTATCTGTTTCACCAAGAATAGCCATAAACTCCTCTCCACCAAAACGACCGACTATATCTACCGTCCTTACCTCTTTTTTCAAAATCTTTGCAAAAGCAGCTAAAACAGCATCCCCTGCGTCATGTCCGTAATTATCGTTTATAGCTTTAAAGTGGTCAAGGTCAAACATAACTATAGAGTAGTTATGACCATATCTCTCAAACTCACCCTCTTTGATCTTTAGCTGTTCATCAAGAGCTCTTTTGTTATAAAGCTTTGTTAGAAAATCCTCTTTTGAAGCTTCTCTTGCTTGTTCTAACTCTTTTTCAAGCTCATGAATCTTTTTACTCATAAGAGCCACCTCATCACTATGACCACGCAAATCTGCACTAAGAGATTGTGTATTTTGTTCTAACGCCAAAGCTATGGTAAAAAGTTTTTTATGAGCAGTTTTAAAGTCCTTTTCAGTTACAGAGTTATAACTCTCAAGCTCCTCTTTTATCTTTTTTATCTCCTCATTTGAAGAGTCCGATGAATCTATCATCTCTATAAGGCGTGTTGAGAGCTTATCTAAAACTCCATCTATAGATAAAACCATCTCTTTTACACTTTGCTGATCTAGTGCTATCCTAAGAGATATTGCTTTTTTAACCTCTTGATCTATATTTTTAGCATCTAAAAGTTTAGGATTTTGTTTTATCTTCTTACTTAAAAGCATGATTTTCTCATGTGCACTTGGTGCGATTGATGGAACAAGAGATGAAACTAAAAGTGAAGCTACTTTTGAGAGTTTTTCATTTGTTAAAGAGTTTGCTTCATCAACGGTTGCTATCTTTAAATTCTCTATACTTTTTTTAAGATTTTTAGCGTCAATTATCCCTAGTCCATTTAACTTCTCTAAAAATGTATCATCATAATTGGCTGTAAAATTTATCCATAACTGTTTAAACTGC
>JAFGVR010000066.1 GCA_016937915.1 Campylobacterales bacterium
GGAGTAAAACTGTTACCACTGGTATCGTAAAGAGGTGGAATAAGAAAACTTGTTTTACTGGTCTTGAAAAAAGGGTGCATTATAAAGATGGCAACACAATTTAGGAATATGGACAATATAGTATTAAAAAATCAAAAGGTATCATCTCACTATGAATGGGTTACATATCCAAATGGTGAACAAGCATATCTATATACTCAAAAAATTCCTTTTATATATAACGATAAAGATATAGGGATACTTTGTATTAGTAGAGATTTAACTGAACTTTATAACATACAAATTGAGCTTAGAAATCAAACATATATAGATGAATTGACAAAGATAAATAATAGAAAATCTTACAATAAAAGATTAGCTGAGATTTTATCGGAATTTAAACGCTATAAAATAGAATTTTCTATGGTTATGTTTGATATAGATGATTTTAAATCTATAAATGATACTTATGGGCATAAAGTTGGTGATGATGTTTTGATAGGATTATGTAAGATGGTCAGTTCTAATATAAGAAAAAATGATTATTTTTTTAGAATAGGTGGTGAGGAGTTTGTTATACTTTTAAGCAATACAAATTTATCACAAGCTATTTTGTTGTCTGATAAAATAAGAGATGAGATAGAAAAAAAATTAAATATTATAGATGGTAGAGTTGTAACTATTAGTATGGGAGTAGCTAAAGTTCTTGAAGATGATGACGAAAAAAGTATATTTAAAAGGGTTGATAGTTATCTTTATAAAGCAAAAAGAGGCGGAAAGAACAGGTTAGTCTCAGATTTAAACTGAGACTTTTGTATGAAGATCCAATTGTGGATATGGGAATGATATCTCTTTTTCATCAAAAGTTAGTTTAACTTTTTCAATAGTGTCAAATTATAATTTATCATCTCTACAGTTCCAGATGTTCCACCAGCTTCTACAAAATCTCCAACTTGAATAGGTCTAAAAATAATAATCATAACTCTAGCACTTATATTTGATAGTGTATTTTTAAATGCAAGACCAACATCTAAACCAACAGCTCCTATAATAAATATAGCTATAGCTATTATTACATTTAGTCCATAAGAGATTATATATTTTTCGATAATCTGAATATCCATATTTTTATCCTGAGAATTTTTATTGATTAATCTGTATAAGATAGAAGCTTTACATAGCTTCTATTATCTTAGCAAGTTCATCTGGTCTGTTTGAATTTTTAAGTGCATTCTCTTTGGAGATAAGTTTTTTTTGTAAAAATTTATATAGCTCTTGAGTTTGTGTTGTCATTTTTGTTTCAGATTGATTTAATTGCATTTGTGAGTATATTTGGTGCACTTTATCTTCTCTAATAAGGTTTGCTATAGCTGGATTTGTTATGAGTATCTCTAGTGCTGCAACTTTCCCTTTTGGGATTTTTGGGATAAGTGACTGTGATACTACAGCGATAAGTGAACTTGAAAGTTGAGCTCTTATCTGAGCCTGTTCCTCACCCGTAAAAACATCTATGATACGGTTAATTGTACCAGGGGCTGAGTTAGTATGAAGTGTTCCAAATACAAGGTGACCAGTCTCAGCAGCGGTTAGTGCTGCACCTATAGTTTCAGCATCTCTCATCTCCCCTATAAGTATAACATCAGGATCTTGACGAAGTGAGTATTTTAGTGCTGCAGCAAATGATTTTGTATCGTTTCCAACATCACGCTGTGAAAAAAGTGAGCGATTATTTTTATGAACAAACTCTACAGGATCCTCTATAGTTATAATATGGCGACGCTCAGTCATATTTATCTCATTTAGCATAGAAGCCAGAGTGGTTGATTTACCACTACCAGTTGGTCCAGTTACTAAGATAAGCCCTTTTTCCCTTTTTACAAGCTCTTTAAAGATTGGTGGATTGTTAAAGTCATCAAGTGATGGTATATCTATAGGGATCATACGAAATGCACAACCAATCCCATAAATGGTTCGGTAGTAGTTTGCACGAAAACGACCAATCCCCTCTAGTTCAAAAGAAAAATCAAGTTCAAGCTCATCTTCAAAGATTTTCTTTTGTTTATCTTCTATCAAAGAATAAGCCATCATTTCAATATCTTTTGCACTGAGTATTGGTAGATTTAATGGTCTTAACTCTTTATCTATCCTTATTTGTGGTTCACTTCCAACTACTAGATGCAGGTCTGATGAACCATACGCTAGAACACTTTTTAGAAGCTTTTTTATATCTATTGTTTGTTGAGATTGATCTTCACTCATAAAAAACCTTTTATTCTATGATTTTAGGAACTATAAAGAAATGATCATCATTTTGAGGAGCATGTTTTAAAATATCATCATTTATCTCTCTATCGCATGCAGGTGTGTCATCTCTTAATGGTGTAGGATTATCGTTCATAGCAAATGTAGAGTTAATACCATCAGTATCTAAAGTGCTTAAATTATCAACAAAACTCACTATCTCTGAAAGCTGCTTTTCAATCTCTAATCTTTTGTTTTCATCAACTTTTAAATAAGAAAGTTTCTCTAATTTGCTTAGAAGTTTATCATCTACTTGCATATATTCTCCAATAAATAAATTTATTGATTCTAGCATATAATTGATGAAACTTTAACAAACTATGCGATATTATTATGCAAATTTGTATTTAGGGACGACATTTGAGTATAAAAAACAATATAGATATGGTAAGAGAAGAGTTAAACTCTGAAGAGAAATTTTTTGAAAAAGCGGTTATGACAGAGAGATTTGTAAGTAAATATAAAAAACCGCTAATAGGGCTTGTGTCTGTTGTTATTTTAGTCGCAGTTTCGAGTATAACTTATGATAGTTATAAAAATAACAAAATAGAATCGGCAAATATCACACTTACAAAACTTCAAAA
>JAFGVR010000067.1 GCA_016937915.1 Campylobacterales bacterium
GGATGGGTACGGCAAGACTTATCCGTTCAGAAAGCTTTAAAATAACTTCACAACCATACATCAAAATACTAAATATAGCAAAAATGAATAAATTTAAAATACTTTTTAAATACTATACACCTATCTTAATTCCGATATATTTTGTAAGTTTTACATTTGGAGTTGGAGGTGCCATACTTGCAGAATCTGGACTTAGTTTCCTAGGACTTGGTATTGTAGCACCTCAGATAAGTTGGGGGACGATTTTAAGTGATGGAAAAGATGTAATAGAAATAGCTTGGTGGGTTAGTTTTTTCCCTGGTATAATGATACTTTTAGTGACTTTTTCACTAATAAACATATCATCTTACCTTCAGAGTATAACAAATAAAAAAGAGATTATTTAAAAATCACCATCAACAAAGTGTTGATAGTGAAAGGAACTTTAGATATTATCTCTAACACCTAAATCAGCAAGAAGTTGAGTATAAGCTTCTTTGTTTTTACTTTTGAAGTATCTCATTAATCTTTTTCTTTGACCAACTAGTTTTAATAAACCTAGTCTAGAAGCGTGATCTTTTTTGAAAGTTTTTAAGTGTTCTGTTAATTCAGAAATTCTTGATGTTAAAAGTGCAATTTGAACTTCACTTGAACCTGTGTCGTTTTCACTACGACCATACTTAGAGATAATCTCTTGTTTTTTCGCCTGATCTAAAGCCATGATAGCCTCCTGATTGGTATATAAATTTTACTTTAAAGCAACCACGCTAGAAAGTTGAAGTGGGATTATATCTAAATTTTGATATAATTTCTATTATTTCAGAAAAAAGAATTAAAATGTTAATAACAAAAGCTAGTGAATATGCGATTTTGTCTTTGATTATTTTATCAAAATCTGCAAATCCGTTAAGAAGTGAAACTTTATCAAACGATTTGCAAATACCAAAAAGCTTTTTGGCAAAAATCCTTCAATCACTTGCAAAAAGTGATATTTTAAAATCTTACAAAGGTGTAAACGGCGGTTTTAGTTTAGCCAAAGATACAAAAGATATAAGTATGCTTGATGTGATAAAGTCTGTTGAGGGTAAAACGCCAGCTGTATTTGAATGTTCACCATCTATAAAAGAGTGTCCATCAAACAAAGCACATATCTGTTCAATATGGCCTTTTTTAAATAAACTTCAAGGCAAAATAGATATTTTTTTAGGTGAATTATCACTAGCTGATATTTTAGAAGAGTAACAGTGGCAAGAAAATTAACCGCTAGACAACAAGTTGGTACAGCTCTAAATTTCCTAATAGGGCAAAGAGATTTAAGTGTCGTTGTATTTGTTATGGCGATACTTGCTATCATCATCGTACCGCTTCCATCGGCTGTTTGGGATGTGATGCTACCTATCTCAATGGCTTTTGCTGTTTTAGTTTTACTCATATCTTTATATGTCCCAAAACCTACAGACTTGACAACATTTCCAACACTTATCCTTATCCTTACACTTTTTAGGTTATCACTAAATGTAGCTACTACGAGGATGATTTTAAGCAATGGTAACCAAGGTCCAGAGGCTGTTAGTGACATAATTACAAGTTTTGGTCAGTTTGTGGTTGGTGGTAACTTTGTTATAGGTATCATAGTTTTTGCTATTTTGGTACTTATAAACTTTATGGTTATCACCAAAGGTTCTGGTAGGGTTGCAGAGGTTGCTGCAAGATTTACACTTGACTCGATGCCAGGTAAACAGATGGCCGTGGATGCAGACTTAAATGCTGGACTTATCGATGATGCTGAAGCTACAAAGCGTCGTGCTGCAATCCTTCAAGATGCAAACTTTTATGGAGCGATGGACGGTTCGTCTAAGTTTGTAAAAGGTGACGCTGTAGCTGGTATCATCATTACACTTATAAATATCATAGGTGGATTTCTTATCGGTGTTTTTCAACATGGTATGACTGTTAGTGATAGTGCTACAACTTTTACACTTCTAACTATCGGTGATGGTTTGGTTGGACAGATCCCTGCACTTATAATCTCAACTGCTACTGGTATCATGATAACTCGCTCATCTAGCGATGGTGATAACTTTGCAGAGGGTACGATAAACCAACTTACTGGAAATGCAAAAGTTATGATGATAGTTGGAGCTATCATGTTACTTTTTGCTATGGTTCCAGGTCTTCCAACAGCATCTATGGGGTTTGTTGGGATACTATTTGCATCACTTGGTTGGTCTATATATAAGTTTGAAAAAGGGGAACTTAGCATACTTGATGTTGAAAAGATGCTAATACCAAAAGAGCAGCAAGAGCAAGTAAAAAAAGAACAAGCAAAAGAAGCTGCTAAAAAACCACAAAAATCAGCTGCAGAAATAGCAAAAGAGGAAGAAAAAGCTCTTGAAGATATATTAAAAGTTGAGATGCTTGAACTCACCCTTGGATATCAACTCATCCGATTAGCTGATGCTTCTCAAGGGGGAGACCTGCTAGAGCGTATCCGTTCTATGCGTAGAAAGATAGCTAGTGACTTTGGATTTTTGATGCCACAAGTAAGGATTCGTGACAATCTACATCTAGAACCTAGACAATACCAAATACTCTTAAAAGGGATCTCTATTGGTGATGGACAGATTCAACCAGATAAATTTTTAGCTATGGACAGCGGTATGGCTACAGGTGAACTTGAGGGTGAAGTTACAAAAGAACCAGCATTTGGGCTAGATGCACTTTGGATAAACCCTGAACAAAAAGAGGATGCTATCATCAACGGATACACTGTTGTTGACCCAGCTACTGTTATATCAACTCATATGAGTGAGATAGTTAAGAAAAATGCTGAAGATCTACTTACTCGCCAAGAGGTTCAAGCTCTTGTTGATAAGATTAAAAATGACTATCCTGTTATTATTGATGATGTATTAAAAGTTGCAAATATTGGTCTAATACAAAGAGTTTTAAAAGCACTTTTACATGAGAAGATACCTCTAAAAGATATGTTAACAATTCTAGAAACAATAGCTGACATAGCTGAATATACTAAAAATGTAGATATCATCACTGAACAAGTTCGTGCAAAACTATCAAGAATCATCACTCAAATGTATGCTAGTCAAGATGGAGTGATAAGACTTTTAACATTTGATACGAATTCAGAACAGCTTATGATGGAAAAATCACAAGAGAAAGATGGTGTTAGAAACCTTCTTTTAAATGTTGGAGAGATAAATAAACTCATCCAAGCTACAAGTGAAAAAGCAGCCCAAATGTTACAAAAAGGGATATCACCAATTGTCATCATCGTAGATCCTAGCCTTAGACGCAGTGTAGCTGAGATATTTGAGAGATTTTCACTTGATGTAGTGGTTCTCTCACATGCAGAGATAGATTCTAACGCTTCATTTGAAGTTCTAGGTTCAGTCTCTATTATATAAAATTAAAAAGGAAATAGAAATGAAAAATACAATAATACACCATCTCTCCCATATAGACTTAGATGGATATAGTTGCCAACTAATTACTAAATATATCCCATATAAAGTAGAAAAATATAATGCAAACTATGGTGCTGAAGTAAAAACAAAACTTGAATTGATATTGGAAAATATCAATAAATCAGATAGATCATCAATTATATTAGTAACAGATCTAAATCTAACTGCTGATGAATCAAAGTGGCTAAATAATGAAGTAAACAAACTAAATGATGCAAAAAAAGATGTGCAAATAGTTTTACTAGATCATCATGGAAGTGGTGAAGAGAGTTCTAAAAAATATGATTGGTACTACCTAGACACCTCAAGAAGTGCTACTAAAATAACTTATGATTATGCAAAAGAAAATTTTGAATTAGATGAACCAGAGTGGATGCAAAAATATGTAGATATAGTAAATGCTGTTGATTTATGGAAACAAGAAGAGGAATTTAACTTTGAATATGGAAAAGTTTGTATGCGTCTTATAAATGAGACCAGAGAGCTAAATCGTGTGATGTTTAATGATGCAGATAGTGAGTATAAACTATCTCTTCTTTTTGAATCTACAAAATATATAAATCAAGAAGATGCAAACATCGTATTAGACGATAATATCCATAAC
>JAFGVR010000068.1 GCA_016937915.1 Campylobacterales bacterium
ATCCCTATAAATATTCCACCTCTAAAAGAGCGTAAAGATGAAATACTCTCTATAGCTGAGAAAACTTTGAAGTCAAACTGTAAAAAGTACGGATTTGATGAGAAAAGATTTAGTGATGAAGCAAAAGAGCAGATGCTATCATACTCGTGGCCAGGAAATATAAGAGAGCTAATCTCTGTCGTAGAGAGAGCAACAATACTTAGTGATACAGATGAGATAACACCAGAATCACTATATTTAGAATCAAGAATTTAAATTTAAAATGGAGAAAAAAAATGGATAAAAAATATAATGTTGCTGTAGTTGGTGCTACAGGTGCTGTTGGAGAGGAACTTTTTCGTATCCTAGAAGAGGTAAAATTTCCTATAGGTGAGCTGTTACCACTAGCTAGTGCAAACAGTGCTGGAAAAACTATAGAGTTTAAAGGGCAAGAGTATACAGTAGTTGAACTAACTGAGAGTGTTTTTGAAGAGCATGATGTGGATATAGCTTTTTTTAGTGCAGGTGGTAGCATCTCTGAAAAATTTGCAAAATATGCAGTAGAGAGTGGTGCTGTAGTGATAGATAACACAAGCCACTTTAGAATGAATCCAGATATACCTCTAGTAGTACCTGAAGTAAATCCTGAGGATATAGCTTTATGGAAAAAAAGTGGAATCATAGCAAACCCTAACTGTTCAACCATACAGATGGTTCAATCACTTAAACCATTAGATGATCTTTATGGTATAAAAAGAGTTGATGTAAGTACATACCAAGCTACAAGTGGAGCTGGTAAAAAAGGGATGGAGGAGCTTGTTACTCAGATGCAAGACTTCTTTGCTTTTAAACTAAATGAATCTAAAAAAAGTGCATTCCCTCACCAAATAGCTCTAAATGTAATCCCTCAAGTTGATAAACCAATGCCAAGTGGTTTTACAAAAGAGGAGGAGAAGATGGTTTATGAAACTCAAAAAATCCTCCACAAAGAGATACAAGTAGCTGCAACTTGTGTAAGAGTTCCTGTTTTAAGAAGTCATAGTGAGTCAATCACTGTAACATTTGATGAGAGTATTGAAGTAGATGTTGAAAAATGTAGAGAAGTAATAGGTAACTTTGAAAATGTAGAAGTTATCGATAACTTGCCAGAGGGGCTATATCCGATGCCAATCATCTCAACAGATACTGACTTAACTTATGTTGGAAGAATTAGAAGAGATATATACAATAAAAATGTTCTTCACTTTTTTAATGTAGCTGACCAAGTTAGAGTTGGAGCTGCTACAAATGCTGTTAGAATAGCTTTAAAATGGATAAAACTAGAGGATAACTAAAATGGAAAAAGCGTTTGAAGGGGGTCTTTGGGCCTCTAGGTTTATGGTTATATTAGCCGTTGTTTTTGGTCTTATAGGTGCAGTATCACTTTTTATAGTAGCTTCTTTTGATGTTTATGAAACTGCCAAATATGTAATAACTACATATATGAACCATGCACACCCTGAAAACTTTCATGAAGATGTAGTTGGTGGGATAATAGGTGCAGTTGATTTGTACCTTATCGGTGTAGTTATGCTACTTTTTTCATTTGGTCTATATGAACTTTTTATATCTGATATAGATGTAGCAAAATGTGAAGAGGGACATGATAACAAGATACTTACTATCCATTCACTAGATCAGTTAAAAGATAAAATATCAAAAGTTATAGTTATGGTTTTGGTTGTTGGATTTTTCCAAAAAGTTGGACATACTGAATATAACGGTGCTTTAGAGATGTTGTACTTTGCTTTGTCTATCACAGCAGTAGCAGTTGGACTTTTCTTTTTAAATAAAGTTGGAAAACATTAAAAAATTTCAAGGATAAAAATTGAGTAAAATATTTGTAGATGCGTGTAAAGGGTTAGAAACTCCACATACTCCAGTATGGATGATGAGACAAGCTGGAAGATACCTTCCCGAGTATATGGCTGTTCGTGCAGAGGCTGGAAACTTTCTAAACCTATGCCATGACCCTAAAAAAGCAGCAGAGGTTACTATCCAACCACTAGATATTGTTGGTGTAGATGCTGCTATACTTTTTAGCGATATATTAGTAATACCTGATGAGATGGGAATGGATTTATCTTTTGTAAAAGGTGAAGGTCCAAAGTTTAGCGACCCTATCAAAGATGAAGCTGACCTTGATAGACTTATAGGAGGCGAAGAAGCTACTAGTAAACTAACTTATGTTTATGAGACTATAGAGCTTTTAAGAAAACAGCTTGATGAGCGTGGTGATGAGATAGCACTTATTGGTTTTACAGGAGCTCCATGGACACTTGCTACATACATGATAGAGGGGCAAGGTACAAAAACTTACAATATCTGTAAAAAGATGATGTACTCAAACCCTGAACTACTTCATAAGATACTTAGAAAAGTAACAGATGTTGTAAAACTATATATGGAAAAACAGATACAAAGTGGTGTAGATGTTGTTCAGATATTTGATAGTTGGGCAGCTGCGATTGAACCTAGCAAATATGATGAATTTTCTTGGAAATATATGGTAGAGATAGCTGAATATTTAAAAGAAAAATATCCACATATTCCTATTATCATGTTCCCTAAAGGTGTAGCATCTTTTATAGAAAGAGGCTTAGTTTATGGAAACTTTGATGTGTTTGGAGTTGATTGGGGTACGCCTATGGCTATGGTAAAAGAGAAACTTGGTGATAAATATGTTTTACAAGGAAATATGGAGCCATGCCGTCTGTACTCAAAAGAGGCTACTACTGAATGTGTAGAAGCACTTCAAAAAATCATGAGTGGTAAGAGACATATATTTAACCTAGGTCATGGGATACTTCCTGATGTTCCAGTTGAAAATGCTAAACACTTTGTAAGTGAATGTAAGAGGGTTAGTAAAAAATAATGGATACTATCTTTGGTCCTATACACTCAAGAAGGTTTGAAACCTCTTTGGGTGTAGATCTCTCCCCTACCCTAAAACAATGTAATTTTGACTGCCTGTACTGTGAACTAAAAGCTGCAAAAACTACAGATAAACAAACCTCTGTTATAGCTGTATCAAAGATAGTAAATGACCTAAAAAAGCATCTGCATGACAATATAGATGTTATAACCATCACCGCAAATGGTGAGCCTACACTCTACCCTTATCTAAATGAACTTATAGATGAAATAGACAAAATAAAAGGCTCCACAAAAACGCTTATCTTAACTAACTCAGCAAATCTTACAAAGATTGAAGTGTTTGAAACATTACTAAAACTAGACCAAGTAAAACTATCGTTAGATGCTATAAGTGAAAATATATTTAAAAAGATAGACAGACCACATAAATCTATAAAAATAGAAAATATAGTAGATTCTGTAAAAAGATTTAGTCAGATCTACAAAGGGAAACTATTTATAGAGATTTTATTTGTTGAAAATATCAACGATAAAGATGATGAGATAAAAAAACTCAATGACGCCTTGCTAGATATAAAGTGTGATAGGATAGATATAGGTACTATAGATAGACCACCAGCTTATGATGTTAA
>JAFGVR010000069.1 GCA_016937915.1 Campylobacterales bacterium
CAATAGTAGTATATACAACTAAATTTGTCAATATTCCTAAAACAATTTCATAATCTTTTTTAGATTATGAAATAGCCTTATTCTACAAAATTCGCAAAAGCACCTTCTACACTTAGTACATTTTTATATTTTGTAGGTTTTATTTGGACTTTTTTTGTTTTTAAGTCGCATAAAGCAAGTCTAAAACTTGAACCCATAAAAGGTTCTAGTATGCAGAGGATTTTATCTCCAATCTCTCTTGTAGCGTATATGTTACCTTGGAGAGTTGGGAAAAAGTATTGTGGATAGCTAAGGGGAGTTATCTCAACTATATCTACACTTTTTCTTTTTTCTAGAGTTGAAGCTATGATGCTAGCATCTTCTAAGCTATCAAACTGTACACACCAATCATCAAATTTTTTATTAAAATGTTCTAAATCTTCATCTAAAAAACCACCCGCAGGTGATTGTAAAGCGTATATACCCATCTAAAACCTTATATCCTAATAGTTAAAAGCTACTTTGTAAGTTGGGTTATCTTCTGCGTATGCACAGTGTGGACCAGCTTGTTTTAGTATCGCTTTACAGTCATCACTTAGATGGCGAAGTAGTAGGTTTTTACCAGCATCTTCATATTTTTTAGTGATGGAGTCTATCGCTTCTACACCTGAACTGTCCATAACTCTTGCATCTTTAAAGTCTATCACCACTTTTGGTGGGTCGTTTGGTATGTCAAAGTTTTCATGAAATGTTGTAGCTGAACCAAAAAATAGTGGACCTTCAAGTTTATACACTTTTGTACCATCCTCTTCTACATGGGTTTTAGCCCAGATGCGAGCGTGTTTCCATGCAAATACAAGAGCAGAGATTATTACACCTGCAATTACAGCAGTTGCTAAATCTTCAACAACCGTTATGATAGTTACAACTACCATAATAAAAGCATCACTTTTAGGCATATATTTTAGATGAGAAAAACTTGACCATTCAAATGTACCGATACTCACCATAAACATGATTCCAGCTAAAACAGCTACAGGGATAGTGTTTAAGATGTCGGTTAAAGATACAACAAGAATTAAAAGTCCAATTGCTGCTACACTAGAAGAGAGTCTTCCAAGACCACCTGAAGTGTAGTTGATGATGCTCTGACCAATCATCGCACAACCAGCCATACCACCAAAAAAACCACAAGTTATATTTCCAGTACCTTGGGCTATGCACTCTTTATTTCCACTACCTCTAACTCCACTCATCTCATCTAAAACACTAAGTGTTAGAAGGGACTCTATAAGACCTACAAGTGCGACTATCACAGCATAAGGAAGTACCATCAAAATAGCATCTAGGCTAAATAGAGTTGATGGGATAGCAAAACTAGGAAGTTGCCCTGCAAATTGGCTGAGATCTGTTAAATCACCTACTAAAAGAGTGTTAATACCACTAAAGTAAACTAGAAGTGTAAGAACAACGATAGCTACAAGCCCAGATGGGATAGCTTTTGTCATTTTTGGCAAGAAAAACATGATAAGCATAGTTATAAATGTCAAAATGTACATAGTTATACCTTGCCCCTCAAAAAACTTAAATTGAGCAGATGCTATCACGATAGCAAGACCATTTACAAACCCATACATAGCAGGTTGTGGAACAAGGCGGATAAACTTACCAAGTTTTAAAAGACCAATTGCTATTTGGATAAGTCCAGCAAGTATTGTAGCTAAAAAGATGTAGTGAAGTATCCCCATGGAGAGTTCATCACCGCTAAGTCCAGATGATGATAAAAGAGTGTTTGCTTCAAGAGATAACCCAACAAGCACTATAGCCACAGCACCAGTAGCTCCACTTATCATACCTGGTTTTCCACCTATAAGTGAAGTGATAAGTCCTAGTATAAAAGCGGTGTAAAGCCCAACTATAGGACTTACATTTGCTATAAAACTAAAAGCTATGGCTTCAGGAACCAATGCAACTGCAACGACAAGCCCTGAGAGGATGTCGTTTTTCATATTTGAAGTGTCGTATTTTTTTATGTCAAACAAGATATGAGACCCTTAGAGAAAGATTTTGGAATTATATCTAAGGGTAGATGAAGAGATGCTTTTTAGACCTCTTTAGAGATGAGTTTTTTTCTCATATCTTTTAAGATATCTATCTCTTTTTTGAGCTTCTCTTTTTTCTTTTTGCTTGTTGCATCTTGAAGTTTCTCTTTTTTAGATTTTATCTTATCCTCTACACTCTCTAAGAGTTCATCTCTTTTTTCATCTTGTTCCAACTGCTTATGGGCATCTAAGTTAAAGTACTTTTTAACCTGTTCAAATATCTCTTTAAACTTCATTATTTTTCTCCTAAATCTTTTATCTCTTTATTCTCTATCCATAACTCAGTAGCTGCATGGATAAGCTTTTTTGAAATCTCATAACCATAAGTGCTATCATTTATAAGTGATGTAGCTATTTTAGTATCTATGCTATCGTTACGGATAAGTGCGTCTATCCTTCCATTTTTTAGCATATCAAGCTCATCTAAGTTTGACTGAATCATTTTTATCTTTGTAAGCACCTCCAAATCATCATCACCCTTTTTATTTCTTAATGTATATATCCCATCAAGTGTTTGTGCTATAGTTTTTCTGATATGGTTATATTCGTGTATAACATTCTCATTTTTACTTTTCATAAATTTGTTGATGTTTTTTTGTAAAACCTCCACATCTTTTATAGCCTCTACTATATCTCTACAAGCTATTTTTAGGTTATGAACTTTATCTTTATCTTCTATTGACATAGCCTCTTGAGATAGTGTTGCAAATTTTATGATATCTCCGTATAAAACTTTGATTTTTTTCTCATAAAAATTATCTATATCTATATCTATCTTTGTAACAGATGCTTTTACCACCTCATTTATATCACTCCCCATCCCTATATATGTGTGTCTATGGAGTGATAGGGCATGAGATATAGCTTCAGATGCATTATCATAAAGATGAGACACCTCTTTTTTTAGAGCCTCTACAGCAGCTTGTGGCACTTGTATAACCTCTTTATCAAGGTATCTTGCACGAGATATATCATCGTTTGTAGGTATAAATAGTGTCTCAAGATACGATACTAGTTTATATGTAAATGGTGACATAACGATTACACCAATTATATTAAAGATGGTGTGAAATAAAGCTAACTGCATCGCATAATCATCTTCTGCTATCCCTATAATAGATGATAGATATGTAACAAGCTCTGCTAGTTGATATAAAAATACAATAGCTATCAAACCAGTTACTGCGTTAAATATAAAATGGGCTACTGCTAATCTTTTACCATTTTCATTTGATGCTAAAGCCCCTATAACTGCGGTAACTGTAGTACCTATGTTTGCACCAATTGCTAACTCTAAAGCGTTGAAGTATAATATCTGCCCAGTTGCAAGAGCGGTTATGATTATGGCCATAGTAGCACTACTTGATTGGATGACTATGGTAGCTATAGCACCTATGAGTACATATACCAAAACTCCAAGCCATCCATCCATAGCATAGTCTGCTAGGTGGATGCCATCTTTTAGTGTCTCAAATCCATCTTTCATAAAGCTAATCCCTAAAAATACAAATCCAAGCCCAATAAGGATATTTGCTAAACCTTGATAAGTTTTTAACTTATTAAATCTAAGAATAACTCCAAAGATGAGCATAGGCATAGCAAGGTGGGCGATGTTTATCTTTACACCAAATGTTGAGACTATCCAAGCTGTGGTCGTAGTACCTATATTTGAGCCAAATATAACACCAATGGCTCCACTTAGCGTGATAAGTTCAGCACTTAAAAATGAGATGA
>JAFGVR010000070.1 GCA_016937915.1 Campylobacterales bacterium
ACAAGCTTTGAACTGATAGATAGACCAAGACCTGTTCCACCGTATTGTCTTGAAGTTGATGATTCAGCTTGATTAAATGCTTCAAAGATATATTGGAGTTTATCTTTTTTTATCCCTATCCCCTCATCTTTTACAGATATATGAAGAGTGTTATCTTTATAACTCATATCTAGATATATATTTTTCCCATCTGGGGTAAATTTAATAGCGTTACTTAAAAGATTGTTTATTATCTGTTTTATCCTGAGTATATCACTCTTAATATATTTTGGAACATCAACATAGTTTAGATGCAACTTTATATCTTTCTCATCAGCCCTTGCTTGAAAAAGTTTTTTCGTCATATCAAACTCTTCATAGGTGTTAAAGTTGATAAACTCTAGATTGATTTTCCCACTCTCCATCTTACTAAAATCGAGTATATCGTTTATGATATCTACTAGATTTTTACTAGAGCTACTTACGATATTTAGATATTTTTGCTTCTCTTTGTCAACCTCTTGCTCTTTTAAAAGTTCGATAAAACCTATAATAGCATTTAGTGGAGTTCTTATCTCATGACTCATATTTGCCAAAAATGCAGATTTCATTTTTACAGCTTCTTCAGCTTGATTTTTAGCTTGTTGTAAACTATCTTTTAGTAATTTTTCTTTTGTTATATCACTTACAACACCTATCATTCTCATTGGTTTATTATTAGCATCTCTTTGTACTATGGCACCCTTACTAACAAGCCATACTGTTTTATTTTCATTTGTGACACCTCTGTACTCTAAGTTATACTCATCTATAAAACCATTTTTATACTCTTTGCCATAATCTAAAACTCTTTGTCTATCATCAGGATGGATAGTACTTATCCATGTTTCATTTGTAAACACCTCATCATCTCTCATCTCATACCCGACTACCTTAAGCCACTCCTCATTTACTACAAGTTTATTGTTTAAAAAATCAACATCCCAAGAACCAAGCTTACCTATCCTAAGAGCAAGTTCCAATCTTTCTTTTCTCTCATGTAACACTTTTGTTTTATTTTTTAAATTTTTATTTAAACTCTCAAGTTTTTTAAAAAGCGTAAGTATATACCCATAGAGTGCAACCGCTAAAAATAGTGCTAAAAATAGTAACAACTCTTGAGTTGTAAAAGTGGTCTCACTCCCATAAAGTGATGTTGCTAGTAGAAAAAATAGTATCGATAAATTATTCATTTTAATTCTTTTTAAGTTTTTATATATTTTAAGATTTATCACCTTTTAATTAGATAATAGACTTAAACTTTCTCTATCATATATCCCATACCACGGACATTTACTATAATATCCTCTTTTAGTGATTTCTTTAGTCTATTTACCTCTGCACGAATTGTTGCATTGTCAACTACACTATCACTCCATATATACTCACTAAACTGATCAAAATCAACGACCATTCCACGATTTCTTGATAAAAGATCTATGATTTGAGACTGTCTTTTTGTAAGTGTTTGTGGTTCATTACAAAATAAAAGTAGTGAATGTTCTTGGTCATAAGAGTAGTTTTTAGAGAGTCTTAGATGCACCAATGGAACCTCATTTGATAGTTTTATCCTATCTATCCTAAGTGATAATTCTTTTAAATGAAATGGCTTTTTTAAATAATCACAACAACCCAAATCGTAAGCCCTTGAGATATCTTCTATATCTACTAATGCACTTATGTAGATAGCAGGGGTGTGTATCTTTAACTTATGCAGATGCTCTAAAAAAGTAAGTCCATCAATACCTGGTACATTTATATCTAAAACAAGAAGATCAAAAGAGTTCTCTTTAATCGATTCTAAAGCAATAGCACCATCAACAAAACTTTCCACTACATGTCCACAAGAGTTTAAAAACTCACATATAGACTCATTTAGCATCTCTTCATCTTCTAAAAGTAAAATCTTCATCCTACTCCCCCATCATCTTAAATATATAACCAAAAGAGGTTCTATCTTGATTTGAATCAACCTTTATCTCCACCCCCTCCTCATCACAGATAGTTCTAACCATCTGTAAACCTAAACCAAAACCATCTAAACTCTTTTCCTCTCTATAAAAACCATCAAAAACCTTATCTATATCCTTTATAGCTTTTGATCTACTTGCCACACTAAACTCAACATTTGAACCAACTTGTTTTAAAACAACATCTATAGTCTCATTTGCTAAGGTATATTTTATAGCATTTGTTATTGTATTATCAACCACTCTTTGAAGTTTTGTGTTATTGAAGTATATATGATAATCTTGCTTTGGATGGATATAATTAAAACTCACTTTAGACATCATGGCTACATCTGTAAAAAAATCTATCCTATAATTTATATATTCACTAAAATTTATAACTGTTTTTGGATAATCAACTTGATCTTTTTTTACAAGATAACTCAAATCATCATAGATGCTAAATATATTTTTAACAGCAGCCTCTATCTTTGAGAGTTGTCTATCTTTTGGATGATTCATAACATAAAGCTCTATAGAGGCAAGTATCACACTAAGAGGGGTATTTGTCTCATGAACAGTGTAACGCAAAAACTGTTTTTGAGCATTTAAAATTTTATCTTTTTGCTGTTTTTCTTTAAGTAAGTTTTCATTTAACTCTAACAATGCTTTAGTTTTATTTTTCACCCTATTTTCGAGATTTTTATTTAATTCTTGAAGTTCATATTTTTGTTCACTTATGGTTTTAACCATCTCATTTGCATAACCAGATAAGATTTTAAAATCTTTAAAAAAAAGCTTATCTTTATCTAACTCTTTTTTATCTTTAGAAGCTATTTGAAAAAAATCTAAAAAAGCATCTGTATCTTTTTGTAAAAGTGTTCCCAAGATTTTAAAAAAACCAAAAGCGATAGCAAAAATGATAAAAGATAAAGTTACTATAACCAAAACAGTTTTTATAAGTATAGATTTGAGTTTATCATCATGAACTTTTGCATCTAAAACAACTTCTGTTTTTTGAGATTCAAATCTCTGCTCTAACTCTCTTTTATAATCATGATATATATCATCAACTAGTAGTACCACAAACACCATACTCATCAAGAATATAGCGACTATGGTTATAATATTTGCCTGTTTTATAGTTATGTTTTTAAATATATTTAGTTTCATTAATTGTAATTATAGTAAGATTACGCAAATTTAATTAGATTAGGACTTAAAATGTTTGGAAGAAAACTAAAAAACTATAACTTAAGTGAAGCAGAACTAGCTAAACTTCAGTACGCTAAAGTATCTACAAATAGAGGTGATATTTGGATAAAATTATATCCTGAAGAAGCTCCAAATACTGTAGCAAACTTTGCACACCTAGCTAACAGCGGATTTTATAATGACCTAAACTTCCACCGCGTAATACCAGGTTTCATGGCTCAAGGTGGTTGCCCACACGGAACTGGAACTGGTGGACCTGACTGGGTAATCCCTTGTGAAACTGATACTAATACATCTGTTCACAGACCAGGAACTTTATCTATGGCTCACGCTGGACCAAAT
>JAFGVR010000071.1 GCA_016937915.1 Campylobacterales bacterium
TATAAATGATGGAAGTTTAAGTGATGCAGATGATTATGAGACAGTGGTGATAGATGCAACAGCTATAACTACCACTATTGTAGATAATGCAAGTATCAGTAATCCAGAAAATTCTACTGTTGATGAAGATGATCTTTTATATGGGAGTGATGATACTAAAGAGAGTTTAATAGATAGTGGTTTGCTTGGTGTAGAAAAAGGCGGTGAAGATATTGATGTTGTTTTTAAAAATATAGTTGATGGTCAAGATAGTGGGTTGACTAGTGATGGAGCTATTGTTTATTATTATTTAGATGATTCAAGTCATCTACTTAAGGCATCAACTGCTACAGATGAAACTAAAATTGATGAAGAAAATACTATTTTTACAAATACAATAAAAAATTATGATTCCAATTTGGCAAATTATGAGTTTGTATTAAAAGATAGTATAGATCACGATTTAGCAGATGGTGAAAATATAAAACAGATAGATTTTGATTTTAAGATTTTGGCAAATCAAAATGAAAAAGATAGTGATACCTTTAGTGTAACTATAGTTGATGACACACCTTTGTCGGCAAATCAAAATGACAAACTAGAGATAGGCCCACAACAAATAAATATTGTGATGGTACTTGACCTATCTGGGAGTATGCACCAAGATTTTAGTGGAAATGGTTCAGCGACAAGTTATAGTATGGGATATGATAACTCTAGGATGAAAGCAGCTAAAGAATCAGCGGACAGTTTGATACAAGAGTATGCTAAATTAGGAGAGGTGAACCTTCTTCTAACAGTATTTGGTTCTGAAGCTACAGTTTTAAATAACGGGACATGGTATGAGGGTGAAGATGCGGCTAGAAAAGCTATACTTGGAGATAACCTAAATAATAATGTTTCTGAAGGGTTGCAAGCATATAATACAGCCGATACAAATTATACAAATTATGAAGATGCAGTGTATGAAACATATACAAACTATACAAAGTTAGATGGTACTACAATTGTATATTTTCTTACAGATGGTAAACCTAGCAAAGAAAATGATGATGTTAACTCAGTTGTAGTAAATGATGATGGTACTAATAATAGTGGCTATTATTTATTAGATAAAGCATATGTAGATGGTTGGTCAAATTTCTTAAATAGTGATGAAATAAGTGATTATAATATTGTTGGTTTTGGTACGGAAAATGGTTTGGAAGCTGCTTATCTTAATATACTTGATGTAAATGGAGTAGAAGATGAGGGTACATTTAACGGTGTTCAAAAAGATGGGTATGATACAAATGTAAAAGTTGTTGATTCTGCTATAAACTTAAATAATACACTAGTTGAAGATGCAGTTGTATCAGAGAGCGGAAATATTATCGTTGATAACAGTGGTGATTTATATATCAATGGTGGTGCGGATGGAGCTTTTATATCTGAAATTGTTGTTGAAAATAAGATATACAGTTATGATGGTGTAAATATTTTAGATGGCAATGGAACAATATTGGTTTCTAATGATTCAAATATAACTATTGAGACAACATTGAGAGAAGATGGTGATATATCAAAAGATATAGCCTCTTTTTTAGATATAGATTTTAATAGTGGTAATTATAAGTATAGTGTAAATGCATCACTCGGGGATAAACAATATAGTGAGAGTATAAATATAAAAGTTAAGGATAAAGATGGAGATGAAACCTCTATAGAATTAAAGTTTGATATAAACACTTCAACATCAAATGATATAACGGTAGTATATAACACAACTACTGCCATAGATGCCAAAGATGGATATGATAAATTGATACTTACAACCGATAAAGATTTGGATTTTTCAGTTTTTGATAGTAATAATATAAAAAATATTGAAGAGATTGATCTATCTTTTAATGGCGATCATAAACTTAGTGGACTTAAATTAGATGATATAGTTAACATCACAGATGATGATAATGAGCTTGTGATTAAAGGTGATTTTGGTGATAGTATAGATGCTATAGATGCTTTGGGTTGGAATAAAGTTTCACAAACAGATAACGGAAATGGAACTAACAGTTATAATTATGCAAAAAGTGATAGTTCTGTAAATATTATTTTAACAATTGATGATAATATCAATAATAGTGGATTATAAATCAACTAATCCAAAACTAACCTAAGTTATTGTAGAATATCTAAATTTTATTTACAACTAGGGTAGCAGCATGAAAATATCACTTAAAACAATTCCCCATATATCCAGTAAAATAGCAGTTGACCTTAATAAGAGTGGTGTTGTTACCATGACAAGAGGGCTTGATGCAGTATCCAAAGCATCTGAAAAGATTATTACAGAAAATGTAAAAAAAGAGATAGAGTTAGAGCATAAAGTAAATCAAATATGTGAAGAGAATGAAGATGAGATAGAGTTCAATCTTGTTGATGAGAGACAGCTATTTTTTATGATAAAGAAAAAATTAGCTCCAGAGTATGGAATAATATTAAATTATGAAGAGAGATATTCAGATATATCACATAAAATTTTAGATGAGCTTTATGAAGAGGATCTTATAAATTTTGATGTTACTGAGAATAGAATTAAAAATATAATTTATAACTCAATAACAAGTTTTATATCTGAAGCATCTGAACTTGATAGTGTAATAATGGATAAAATTCGTTCATATAAGAAAAAATATATCCCAGGTACTGATGAATTTGAGATATTGTATGAAAAATTATATAAAGAAGAATTAATAAAGAGAGGTATGGAGTAATGAGTGATATGAAAAGTGCATATATATACTTAGAAAATGGTACTTTTTTAGAGGCAAAAAGTTTTGGTGCAGATGGCACTAGTGTTGGTGAGATAGTATTTAACACATCTATGACAGGTTATCAAGAGATAATGTCAGATCCATCTTATGCTGGTCAGTTTGTGACATTTACAGCTCCAGAGATAGGAAATGTTGGTGTAAATGCTCAAGATATGGAGAGTAAAGGTGTTCACTCAAAAGGGATGATAGTTAGAAAATATCAAGATAGATATTCAAGCTTTAGAGCTGAATCTTCTTTGGCAGATTTTTTAAAACAACATAACTCTATGGGTATATGTGATATAGATACAAGATTTTTAACAAAGATGCTAAGAGCAGAGGGTGCTATGATGATGGTAGCATCTACTGAAGTGAGTGATAAAGATGAGCTTAAAAAAATCCTTGAATCTTCACCTAGAATAGAAGATGTAAATTATATAGAGCAGGTTAGTACGAAAGAGAGTTATGAGCATACTCAATCAACTTATGCATCTGTTGAGTTTAAGTATGATGAAGCTCCAAAAGCTGAAGCTAAAATAGCTGTTATAGATTTTGGTGTGAAAAGAAATATATTAAATGAGATAGTTAGTGCTGGTATAGCTGTAACTGTAATCCCAAATGATTTTAAAGCTGATGATTTGATATCGCAATACAATAATAAAGAGATAGATGGTGTATTTTTATCAAATGGACCAGGTGACCCACTTGTACTTAAAAATGAACAGGCTCAGATAAAAAAACTTATAGAAGCTAAGATCCCTATGTTTGGTATCTGTTTAGGGCATCAGTTATTATCGATATCACATGGGTATGATACTTTTAAATTAAAGTTTGGTCACCATGGTGGAAATCACCCAGTTAAAAATGAAAAAACTGGTTTAGTTGAGATAACTGCTCAAAATCATAACTACAATGTTCCTGAAAATATTACAGAGATAGCAGATGTTACACATATAAATCTTTTTGATAATACAATAGAGGGTCTAAGATATAAAGATAGCCCTATATTCTCGGTTCAACACCATCCAGAATCTTCACCTGGACCAAAAGAGAGTCGTTATATTTTTAGCGAATTTTTATCTTTAATCAAAAGATAAATTAACCCTCCAATAGCTTCATTAACAAAACTTTGTTAATGAAGTGTTAAATATCTAAACAAACTTCCAAACTTTCAAAAACTTCATAATAAATTAAGATTAAATAAACATTTTTATAGATATTATAGCACTGTTAATTAGTATAATAAATTTAGGTTAAATTAATTATACGAATTGCTTTGAATCTTTAAGGAGGCTATATATGGAGAATCGTCCATTAGAGTACGACTATACGGTTGCAAAGATGTTCATGCTTACAACAGTTCTTTTAGGA
>JAFGVR010000072.1 GCA_016937915.1 Campylobacterales bacterium
AATTTTTATATCGAACTATCTAATAAGACTTTTGCATAAGCTGAAACTTTTTAGGTTCATCCTCTTTTATCTCATCTTTTGAGACCTCTTTTTTCTCTACAACTTTTGTTTCAAAGACCTTCTTCTCTTGAATTTCTATATCATGGAAAAGTGTAGAGGCTATAAAAAACAATACCATTATCACAACTACACTAGCATACGCCAATATATAATTTTTTATATGACCTGATTCAAAGGGGTTGTCTATCATTTTATATGTCTCTTTTTTAAGGTAATTATATACAAATAATGATAAGATAACCCAAAAAGAATTTAAGGAAATTTTTATGAATACAACGATGTTTAAAGGTACACCTGTTCAATTAGTTGGAACTGAAATAAATGTAGGTGATAAAGCTCCATGTGTAATAGCTACTGGAACAGATCTTAGCGATGTAGAGGTTGGTGGGGCAAAAGAGAGAGTTCAACTATTAGTTACAGTACCATCATTGGATACTAAAACTTGTGCAGCTGAGACTAGAAGATTTAACCAAGCGGTAAATGACCTTGATATCTGTGAAACAACTGTAGTGTCTATGGACTTACCTTTTGCAGCAGATAGATTTTGTTCAACTGAGGGGATAGAAAACTTAACTGTAGTATCTGATTATATAAACAAAGATGTATCAAAAGCTTATGGTGTTTTGATGGATGATAATAAATTAAAAGGGCTTAGTGCTAGAGCTATATTTGTAATAGATAGAAGTGGTGAAGTTGTTTATAAAGAGATAGTTAGTGAAGTTACAGATGAGCCAAATTATGAAGCGGCACTTGAAGCTATCAAACTAGCAAGATAACTTTTTCTTATATTTACAGACTTTTTAGTCTGTAAAGCTTATATTTTCTTATCCCATTTGGCTATAATTTCACAATTTTTTATAGGATGTTGTTGTATGAAGTTTGTTTTCATTTTTATTTTTTTAACAAATATCACCCTATTTTCAAATGATAATTCTGAGATATTTGATAATTTTGAAGATGAATTTAAAGTTGAAAAAAAAGATGATTTTGATCCACTTAGCGGATACAATGCAGTTATGACTGATATAAATCATATCGTATATACAAAAGCTTTATTTCCATTATCAAGATGTTATGCATCAGTTGTAGATGAAGATATAAGGGTTGCTTTATCAAATTTTTTTTACAACATATTGTTTGCAAAAAGATTTACAAACAACTTACTTCAACTTAAATTACAAAATAGTGTTAATGAAGATGTTAGGTTTGTTGTAAACTCAACCATTGGTATATTAGGTTTTTATGACCCAGCTAGCCAGTGGTTAAAACTAGAAAAACATGATGAAGATTTTGGACAAACTTTAGGATTTTATGGAATTGGAGGAGGTTTTCACATAGTGTTACCTCTTGCTGGTCCATCAAACCTAAGAGATGCCTTATCCTTAAGTATAGATCGATATTTTGATCCTGTAAACTTTTTAGAATCAGATCAGTTTATAGTTTCAAAAACAATCTATTATTTAAATGATGGAAGCTTTAAATCTGACCAATATGAGATTTTAACAAAAGATGCACTAGAACTATATCCTCTTTTAAAAGAAAGTTATGAACAATACAGAGAAAGTGAGATAAAAAAATGAAACAAATTATAATTATGGTGATGCTTAGCATCTCTATTTTTGCAAACATTACAGATGAACTAAAAAAAGATCTTCAAAATAGATCAGACAAAGTAGTAACAATCTTAAAAAACAAAAATCTGTCGAAGGAAGAACAAAATTCTAAAATAGACGCAACGATAAAAGATATGTTTGATTACGAACTTATGGCTAAGCTTAGCATCGGAAAAGATGGTTGGAATAAACTAAAAACAAAAGAGCAAGAGGAGTATATAGAGCTTTTTACTGAACATATAAAAAACTCTTACTATGAAAAAACACACCTTTTAAGTGATGAAAAAGTTGATGTTACAGATGCAAAAGAGACAAAATCTAGAGTTTATGTAACTACAAAGATACAAGGGGTAAAAGATACTCTAGAACTTGTTTATAAATTTTATAGAACTAAAACAGATAATTGGCTAGTTTATGATATAGAGATAGCAGGCGTTAGCATTATTCAATCTTACAGAACACAGTTTCAAGAGATTATCCAAGACTCAAATCCTCTAAAATTAATAGAGAAACTAAAAGAGTTAAAAAAATCTTACGATGATAGAAAACTTTTATACTAAACTCCTCAAACATCCCCTACTCTCTTTGGGGATTATATTTTTAATCACCTTTTTTTTAGCATCATACATACCAAAAGTTGAGATAGATGCTTCTAGCGAAACTTTACTTTTAAAAGATGACAAAGATTTAAAGTTCACTAGAGAGGTAAATAAGATTTATGGTGGTTCAGACTATTTAGTAATCACTTACTCACCAAAAAAAGAGCTTTTAGATAAAGAGACCCTAAAAGATATAAAACTTTTAAGTGATGAGCTAAAAGGTGTAAAAAATGTAGCATCAATTACATCTATTTTAAATGTACCACTCCTAAAAGACCCATCAAAATCTTTAGCGGATATAGTAAAATATACACCAACTTTAGAAAATGATGCTGTAGATAAAGCATTAGTAAAAAATGAATTTTTAACAAGTGCATTATACAAAGAACACCTTGTAAGTAGTGATTTTAAAACCACCGCTATTTTGGTGAATCTAAAAACAGATGCCAAATATAATGAACTTTTACAAAAAAGAGATGAGCTTTTATCTCAAGACAATCAAAATGAACTTAAAAAAGTAGAGCTAGAGTTTAAAAGATATAGAGACAAAATAAGAGAAGAGACACACCAACAGATTTTAGATATAAGAGAAATTTTAAAAGAGCATCAAGTATATGGAGAACTATTTCTAGGTGGGATAAATATGATAACTGATGATATGATAACCTATGTTAAATCAGATATCCTAACTTACGGTAGCATAGTTATAGCTCTTATAATCTTTATAACTTGGTTTTTACTAAAAAGATTTAGATTTGTAGTTATCTCTATAGCCATCTTAATAGCTTCTGTTATCGCCATAGTAGGTTTTATATCACTTTTAGGTATTGAGCTAACCGTTGTTTCATCAAACTTCATCTCACTTCAAATGATTATCACAATGTCTTTGGTAGTCCATCTTAGTGTACATTATGATGAAGAACTTGAAGTCCACTATAATAATCTCTCACACGAAGATATTATAAAAAGAACAGTAGT
>JAFGVR010000073.1 GCA_016937915.1 Campylobacterales bacterium
TAACTTCAATCAAAAAACTCATCGTTTGCAAGTAGGAGCAAAGGGTTTTAATGCGATGTTTGCAGTCAGTAGCGTAGATGCTGCAAAACTTTATTATGAAGCTTTTAAAAACTTGCAAAAAGGCAAAGAGAGACCTTTAAGAGTTGCTACTATCTTTTCATTTGCTGCTAATGAAGTGCAAGATGCAATAGGTGATATTGAAGATGAAACATTTGAGCCGAGTGCAATGGACTCAAGTGCTAAAGAGTTTTTAAGTGCTGCTATTGATGATTATAATAAAATGTTTAAAACCTCTTATGGAGTTGATAGTAAAGAGTTTGCGAACTACTATAAAGATCTTGCAAAAAGAGTGAAAGGAAAAGATAGTAGCGGAGCTTCTCTAAAGCCAAATGAAAAAGTTGATTTACTTATCGTTGTAGGTATGTTTTTAACTGGTTTTGATGCTCCGACTTTAAATACTTTGTTTGTAGATAAAAATCTAAGATACCATGGTTTAATGCAGGCATATTCAAGAACAAATAGAATATATGATGCGACTAAAACATTTGGGAATATAGTAACTTTTAGGGATTTAGAACAAGCAACCATCGAAGCGATTAGAACATTTGGAGATGACAATACAAAAAATATAGTTTTAGAAAAAAGCTATGATGAGTATATGAAAGGCTTCACAGATATAGCAACAGGTGAAGCAAGAAGAGGTTATTTAGATATTGTTAAAGAGCTAGAACAAAGATTCCCTGATCCTGAGAAAATCGAAAAAGAGAAAGATAAAAAAGATTTTGCCAAACTATTTGGAGAATATCTAAAAGCTGAAAATGTACTACAGAACTATGATGAGTTTATGGGTGAAGAAAATAAACTACCACAAAGATTGATTCAAGATTATAAATCGACATATAACGATATAAGAGAGTGGATAAGACGGGAAAAAGATTCTAAAGATAAAGAAGAATCAACAATAGACTGGAATGATATAGTATTTGAAATTGATTTACTGAAATCTCAAGAGATTAATCTCGATTATATTTTAGAACTAATCTTTGAACATAATAAAAAAGTTAAAGACAAGGTGGCTTTAGTTGAAGAGGTGCATCGCGTTATAAGAGCTAGTTTAGGTAATCGTGCTAAAGAGAGTTTAGTTGTAGATTTTATCAATCAAACAAATTTAGATGATATTGGTGATAAAGCAAGTGTAATTGATGAGTTCTTTAAATTTGCACAAGCTGAGCAACTAAAAGAGGTAAATGAATTAATTAGTGATGAAAATCTAAATGAAGAAGCTGCTAAGAGATATATTATGTCATCTTTAAAAAAAGAGTATGCAAGTGAAAATGGAACTGAACTAAATGCAATCTTACCTAAAATGAGTCCACTTAATCCTCAATATCTAACTAAAAAACAAAAAGTATTTCAAAAAATTGCTATGTTTGTTGAGAAGTTTAAGGGTGTTGGTGGGAAGGTTTAACAGATTCTTTATCATCAAACGATTACATTTTAACTACATTGGTGTCACTAGATTGTAATAGAGATTCGTGATAATTTTGCCATATTATATGAGGAAGTATATATGGTCAAATCCAAATTTTTTGGTATAGGTGCTTTAACTGCAGCACTTATAATTTCAGGATGTGGTGGTGGAGGTTCCACTCCAAGCAGTTCATCTTCAAATTCAACTCAAATTGGTTATATAACTGACAGTGCTATTTCAAATATGCCTTATGTTTGTAGTACATCAACAGGAAAAACAGGTAGTGATGGCTCTTTTAAATATGTTAAAGGAAAAGAGTGTAAGTTCATGCTTGGAAAGTATGATCAACTTGTTATTTCAGGTGATACTTTAGATAGCAGAATCACTTCAACATTTACTCCATTTGACTTTGAAGAGTTAAAATATGATGTAAATAAAACTATCCGTTTCATGCAGTTTATACAGTCAGTCGATGGTAATACCAGTGATGGGATAGATATGACATTTATCAGCTATCAGTATAAAAATATCTTACAAAACTTCTCAAATGATACAAATCTTACAAATATATTGTCAAGTCTCAAATCAACCGCTTCTTTAGTTAGTGCATCAGATGCCATAAATCACTTCAAATCAACTATAGAATCAAATCAAGAGTTGGTAAGTTTTATAGATACTAAGGTAGATGATATCAAAAAAGTTGTGAGTGATTTTAATATAACTTATGTTGAATCAGATAACACTTCATCAACACCTTTAAATAACACTTATATTTGTGAAAATGCAAATCCTGTAAATGGAGAGTGTGAAGACACTCCTACTCTAAGTGGTGTAGCAGTTGATGGTACCATAGATGGTGCTACAGTTTTTTACAATGGATACAGTGCTATAACTAATGCGGATGGTGAATGGAATCTTTTTATAAACGGGGAACTTCCTACAACATTTAGTTTAGAGGCAAGTGGCGGTGTAGATACTTCCACTGGTGAGATTTTTGAGGGGACTATGAGAACAGTCGCAAGTTCTGGTCAGACAAACTTGGTTGTATCACCTTTGACTACACTAGTTGTTGCATATATGGAGGATAATGAAAATGAAACAGTTGATAGTGCAAAAGAGAAGATCGCTTCGTCTCTTGGTCTTGAAAAAGAGAGTTTGGATCTAAATCCTATAGTAAATATTACGGCTTCTGAATCTAAAAAAGTTTTAAAAAGAATTTTACAGGTTCAAAAATTAGTTGAGAGTATAAGTAAATCTGCTTCATCGGATTCAGCTGTTTCACAAAAAGCTTTTAAAGAGATAGCTAAAAATCTTTTAGAAAATGGCAATAGTGATGATGATTTAAATGTAGATGAAGCATTTGAAAAAACTATACAAAATGTAGCAGTAATTACCGGTGAGAGTAATGAACAGAACTTGGCGAATGTTAAAAATGTTTTAAGTATAGTTAAAAATCAGATAAAAACTATTGATGAAACAAGTATACAAGATACAGATAGTTTAAAAGTGATTTCAAAATCTGTAGAGGTTATAACAAGCAAAGTTGAGGAGTCTTTGGCGGAAGATAATTCTTCAAAAGCTTTAGATATCGCAAAAACAGTAGCTATTACCGGTATATCTAAAGTTATATCTCAAATAGAGAGTGCAGAAGTTTCTGGTGAACAAAATCTTGATGCATCAACATTTAGTGATAACTACTTCTCAGATGCTCTAATTGAGAGTTCAAAAGAGGTTTATGATGATGTAGAGAATGCTTTAAAAATTGCATCTGATTTAGCATCTATAGATGAGGTGATTGATAGAGTTGCAAGGGATGGCAATACAGATTTATATACTGCTATTAGTGAAGTGGAAACTGAACATGATATTACTATAGAGGTATCAACTGATCTTCAAACTAAAATAGCAAATATAGAAGATGAATCGGATACTTTATTGGCAGATGCAAAGGAGCAAAGTAGTGAAAATATCTCTAACAACACTCAAGATACTACAGAAGTTTGTACAGAATATAATCCAATAACAGCAGAGTGTGAGAACTTTGAAATTGTTGAAAATAATACTACAGAAATTTGCACAGAATACAATCCGATAACTGGAGAGTGTGAAAATTTTGAGGTTGTTGAAAATAATACAACTAATGAAGATACGACCACTGTTTGTACAGAATATAATCCGATAACAGCAGAGTGTGAGAACTTTGAAATTATTGAAAATAATATGACTACGGATAATACATCAACATGTGAAAATATAAACCCTATAACTGGTGGATGTGAGGATGTAGTAGATTATAATGATTCAGAGGATAATACTACATCAACTGATGATAATACAACTACAGAAGATACATCAACATGTCAAAATGTAAATCCTATTACAGGAGCATGTGAGGACGAAACTTCAGGCACAGTTGAAGATACATGTTCAAATGTAAATCCTATAACAGGAGAGTGTGAGAATACAACTACACAAGAACCAACTAATAATACTCCAGTAGCAGATGCAGGAGCTAATCAAAGTGTTGAGACTGGTGAGAGTGTATCTTTAAACGGACTGTCAAGTTCTGATGCAGATTCAGATCCACTAACATACTCATGGAGTATAACATCAAAACCAACTTCAAGTATTGCTGAGTTGAGCAGTTATACAAGTTCAACACCTTCATTTACAGCGGATGTTGATGGTACATATACGATAACACTTATAGTAAATGATGGCATCGTTGATTCTACAGCTGATAGTGTAACTATAACAGCTTCA
>JAFGVR010000074.1 GCA_016937915.1 Campylobacterales bacterium
CATTAAGTGAGCTTAGATGCGATAACGCTTTTTTCATAGCAAATGAGATATTTGATGCATTCCCTTGTGAGCTTTATTTTAAAGGTAAAAGTGCAAGGGTAGATGAGCATAATGTAGAGTTTGATGTTGATGATGAGTGGGTTGAGAGTAAAGCTAACAAGTACCATAAAACTCGCGGTGAGATAGCAGTTGGGTATGAAGAATTTGCAAAAGAGATGGCACACTCTGCTAAGAAGTTTGAGTTTATGAGTTTTGATTATGGTGAGATGCAAGCAAGACCTGATTTTTCACTCAGAGTTTATAAAGAGCATAAGGTTTTACCATTTTTCTTGCCTGAGGATGATGAGGATTATATAAAAAGAGATGAGCTTTTCAAAAAATCAGATATAACTTACGATGTAACATTTGAACATGTAAAAGATGCTTACACTGAGGCTGATGTGGAGTTTGTAGAGCTAAAAGCTCAGATGGTAGCACTTGTTGATATGGGGATATTAGAGCTTTTTGAGATGCTAAGAGAGAGGGCAGATGAGAAGATATATGAACAAGAGCTTCAAAAAGTGAAAACTCTCATTATGCCAAACTTTTTGGGTGAGAGGTTTAAGATGATAAAATTTAGGAAAAACTATGAATGAGATGCAACCGATATATCTAAAAGATTATAAAAAACCTGATTTTACTATCAGTGGTGTTGAGCTTACATTTGAGTTATTTGAGGAGTTTACCCAAGTTACAAATGTTATGAAGATAAAAAAGTTAAGTGATGCCAATGATTTAACTCTTTACACAATTGATTTGGAACTTGTAGAGATTTGGTTAAATGACTTAAAACTAAAAGATACTAGATATTTTGTAGATGGTGAGCATTTGGTTATTAAAAATGTTCCAAGTGAATTTAGTGTAAAAATCATCAATAAAATCTACCCACAAAACAACACTGAACTAGAGGGGCTTTATAAGTCTGGAACTATATTTTGTACACAAAACGAGCCTGAGGGTTTTAGACGCATCACACCGTTTATTGATAGACCTGATGTTATGAGTGTATATACTACTACCATCATAGTAGATAAAGATGCTTATCCTGTACTTTTGAGTAATGGTAACAAGCATCAGTGTCATGAGTTTTTTAACCAAAACAGACACGGTATGACTTGGCATGACCCACATCCAAAACCATCATATCTTTTTGCACTTATTGCTGGGGATTTGGGAAGTATTAGCGATGAGTTTGTAACTGCATCAGGGGATAAAGTGGAGCTAAATATCTACTGCGATAAAGGAAATGAATCAAAATGTCATCATGCAATGAGATCACTAAAAGAGTCGATGCTTTGGGATGAAGATGTTTATGGCAGGGAGTATGATTTAGATATTTACAACATAGTAGCAGTTGATAGTTTTAACATGGGTGCTATGGAGAATAAGGGGTTAAATATATTTAACTCCCATTATGTTTTAGCAGATGAAGACAGTGCTACAGATGCTAACTTTATGGGGATACAAAGTGTTATAGCTCATGAGTATTTTCACAACTGGACGGGGAATCGCATCACTTGTCGCGATTGGTTTCAGCTCACTTTAAAAGAGGGACTAACTGTTTTTCGTGACCAATGTTTTAGTGCAGACTTAAACTCAAAAGAGGTTCAACGCATCGAAGATGTAAAAGCTCTTCGTGAGAGACAGTTTGTTGAAGATGCATCTCCAACATCGCATCCTATCCAGCCAGAATCATATATATCTATGAATAACTTCTACACAGCTACAGTTTATGAAAAGGGTGCTGAAGTTATAAGGATGATTCACACTTTGCTTGGGGTTGAGAGGTATAGAAAAGCTACAGATATATATTTTGATAAATTTGATGGACAAGCGGTGACTACTGATGATTTTTTATGGGCGATGGAGCAGGGTGGCGAGATAGACTTGAGTCAGTTTAAGAGATGGTACCACCAAAACGGCACTCCAAAACTTTTAGTTTCAGATAGTTTTGAGAGTGGAGTTTACACTATCAGACTCACACAAATAGTCCCAGACTCCATAAATGGCAAAAAACAGTTACCACTTATGTACCCTCTAAAGATGGGTTTAATCGATGCAAATGGTGATGAAATCCTTAGTGATACCCTCATAGTAGCTAAAGAGTATGAGGAGTTTACATATAAGCTTGATGCAAAACCAGTTTTATCTATAAATAGAGATTTTTCAGCACCCATCGTAGTTGAGCAAAAAGATGCAGAGTACTCATTTTTGATGAGACACGATAAAAATAGTTTTATAAGGTATGAAGCATCTCAAAACTATGCTTTGGATGTTTTACAAGATGTTATGGATGGAAAAGAGATAGATAAAGCTTATGTAGAGAATTATGGGTATCTTTTAGATTTAGATGCAGATCTCTCTTTTAAAGCTTTACTTTTGGAGTTGCCATCTATATCTACTATCATGCAAAAACAGCAAGAGGTTGATTTTGAGATAATCTGTGATGCAAGAGATAAACTATC
>JAFGVR010000010.1 GCA_016937915.1 Campylobacterales bacterium
GGTTCGTTAAATAATCTACCTATTCTCTAATGAAATTTAAAATATCTATAATATCTTTTTTACTTTTTGTATCAAGTGTTTTTGGTGCAGTTCATGAATTAGAACATATAGACAAAAATCACAATTCATCTATGTGTCAGGTGTGTGTACTTGACCATAACTCTATAAGTTTTGATATCACTGATGCTAAAGATTTTTACCAAACAGATTTGTATCTTAGAGATATCATCTCTTTAAAAACAGATATTCTCAATAAACACATCAAAAAAACCAACAACCACGCAAACGCACCCCCTCAAATATCCTAAATAATCAATCTAACAACTAGCACAAAAATCAAACTAAAAAATATGAAATAAGGATATTTATGAATAAAAAAATATTATTGTCTATGGCACTTTTAAGCACTTCACTTTTTGCATCATCTTCACTTGAAGCTAAACTAGATGCTATGATGAAAAAGATAGAACAGATGGAGCAAAGAGATAAAGTTCAACAACAAAAGATAAATGATTTAACTTCAAAACTAGAGATGCTTGAAAATAAAAAATCAACAACATATATGCCTGTTATAAAAGAGAGTGCAGAGGTTAAAGAGGAGAGTTCAAGAGTTGCTCAGATGGCTAAACCACAGCATGTTATCCCAGCAGAGAAAAGAATTTTTAGCGAATCAAAATTTATCCCAGATATCTCTTTGATAGTAGATGCTTCGTATGTTAGTAGAAATATAGCGGATGCTGAACTTGCCCACTTAGAAGTAGATGGTGTAGCTCACGCTCTTTTGGGTTCACACTCTCACGGTGAACACTCACATGCATCGTACAATGCAGAAGATGGTTTTAACCTAAACTATGCTGAGCTTGTTATGTCAAGTTCAGTTGATCCGTATCTTAACCTTGATGCTATATTTCATATAAGCCAAGAGAGTATAGAGATAGAGGAGGCTTACATCACATCAACTGCACTTGAAAACGGTATAAGAGCTCGTATAGGTAAGTTCAACTCAAATTTTGGTTATCTAAATGAGCAGCATCACCACTACTGGGATTTTAGTGATATGCCTCTAGTGTATGAAGCGTTTTTAGGGATGCACGGCATCAATGAAAAAGGTATTCAACTTCAATGGACAGCTCCGACTGATAACTACTTGATGTTTGGTATTGAGGCTCTTCAAGGGGAGAATGAGTCTATGTTTGGAAACTCAACTATCAGCTTTGATGAGAATAATACTATTGAAGGCAAAGATGGTGCTACAATGTTTGTGGGTTATGCTAAAACAGGTTTTGATATCGGTGATAGCTCTATCCTAACAGGTATCTCATACGCACAAGGTAAATCAAGAATAGATCATATGGCAGATGCAGATTCTGAAGAGTATGGAGAATCGCATTTGTTTGGAGGTGATAGTAAACTTTACGGATTTGACTTTACTTTAAAACACTACTTTGATTCATATAGCTTCTTAAAGTTTCAGTCAGAAGTTCTGTATAGAGATATGAAAGGTAAAAAAATAGCCTTCAAAGATGAGGATTCAAATAATCCAGTTGTATCACCTGATGTTCATAAGAAACAAGCTGGAACATATGCTCAACTAATTTATGCACCAGATAAAAACTGGGCTTATGGTATGAGATATGACTCAATCTTTAAAAATGATATAACAGCAAATGGTGTGATGCAAGATGTATCTGATGACATGGATAAATACTCAGCTATGATAGAGTACAAACCAAGTGAATTTTCAAGATTTAGACTGCAGTACAACCATAACAACGCATTTACAGATGAGGATGGAAATAGAGTAGATTTAAACTCTATAATCTTTAGTACAAATATAGCTATAGGGGCTCACGGTGCACACTCTTTTTAAACTGCTTCTACTTTTACCTGTAGCACTTGTAGCAGATGTAAAAGTGGCAGTTAGCTACCCATATATAGCATCTATTACAAAAGAGATAGGTGGGGATGAAGTTGAGACTATAGTTTTGGCAAAAGGGAGTTGGGATCCACACTTTGTGGTACCACGCCCCTCACTCATCGCAAAAGTAAGAGCTGCTGATGCTATCATCATAAATGGTGGGCAGCTAGAGATTGGGTGGCTTCCACCTTTGATAAAAAGAGCAGGAAATGCAAAAACAGTAAGTGGTGCATCTACATATCTAGATCTTTCAAAATATATAGAGTTTTTAGAAAGACCAAACAGACTTGACAGAGCTGATGGAGATATCCATCCACAAGGCAATCCACACTTTCACCTAGACCCTAAAAATGTTTTGAAGCTCAGTGAAGTTATAAAAGATTTTCTTATAAATATAGATATTCAAAATAAAATAGAGTATGAAAAAAATCATCAAAATTTCACTAAAAAACTTAAAGAGAAGATGCAAGAGTGGGATGCAAAGATGGCAGATAAAAAAGGGCTAAAGGTTATACAGTTTCATAACAACTTAGCCTATTTTAACCACGCTTATCACCTTATAAACATTGCAACCATAGAGCCACTCCCTGGCATCCCACCATCTTCAAAACATACAATTCGGCTTATAAAACTGATACATGAGCAAAAGCCTTATGCGATTTTGCATGATGTTTATCACTCAAAAAAAACAGCAGAGTTTATAAGTTCAAAAACTGCTATCCCCATCATAGAGATGCCACATGATGTAGAGGCAAAAGATGGGATTGTTGATATATTTACCCTTTTTGATTATCTAACGGATGCTATGAGATGATAGATATTTTACTCATCCCCATAGCTTTAGTTATCATCCTTGTGATGCTCCACTCATACTTTGGGATGGAGATTTTAAAGCGTGGCATAATCTTTACAGACCTAGCCATTGCTCAGATAGCCGCACTTGGAAGTGCTATAAGCCTTGGGTATTTTGATGGTGAGTTTATGTACCTTTTTACACTTGCATTTGCACTTTTGGCTGCTTTTTTGATAGCTTTTGCATCTACAAGGGAGTTGCATCTTGAAGCATTTATAGGGATACTTTATGTTTTAGGTGCAAGTGGCATCATGATGGTTTTAGCAAACTCATCTGAGGGGATGGAGCATTTCAAATCACTCCTAGCTAGTGACATACTTTTCACGCCTCTTGAGGATGTGATAAAAAGTGGCTTTATCTATGCATCTATAGCTATTTTGTTATATAAAGTGTATCCAAAACTAACAGGATTTTTAAAAGAGCTAACATTTTTTTCACTCCTAGCTATCACTGTTACATCATCGGTAAAACTGGCAGGTGTACTTGTGGTATTTGTACTTCTCATAGCAGCACCACTTGTAGCAAAATCGTTAAATAAAGGGCTATTTTTTACATTTGTATATGGATGGAGTTTTAGTATAGCTGCTATCTTGATAGCATACTACTACGACCTACCAACAGGGTATGCGATAGTATTTTTAGGAGCAGTTTTGACATCCTCTATAGTCCTTGGTAGTTCAAAGGTTAAGAGATAGATTAATACAAATATTATAAATATATAGATAAAATCAATAAA
>JAFGVR010000075.1 GCA_016937915.1 Campylobacterales bacterium
ATTTACCCCACCAATAAGATACAAAAGTGATGATAAATATCAAAAAGAAAAATATGATGATAGAAAAAAGTGGATCTCTATACTCTAAAAAAAATGTACCCATATTTAGTCGTAAACCACTATTGCGTAATCATTTTTAAGGTTGTAAAAAGTTGAGTCTGAAGTTATCTCCAAATCTTTTAAACGACCTAATTGAACAATTGAATTTTTTGAGACTTTTATCCCATTTTCTCTAAAAAATTTTCGTATATTTACAAATTTTACATCTTCAACATACTTATATTCAAACTCGCTATAAAGCTTCATCTTATCATAAGAAAATATCCTCTCATTTACATGAAGTCTATCCGATGCGTATCTTATAGGTAGGTAGCCTGAGAGGTCTGTGAGTATCTCCTCTACATGACTATATTTGTCTGGAAGGGTATTTTTTTGTACAAAAACATATTTATTGTTTAACTTGATGCTTGGAGTGTCTCTCCAATATTTATAAGCTGGATTTGATACACCAAGCTTTGAAGAGACCTCTCTCCAAAGCCAAAAAGAGTTTAGTGTATTTGGTAGATATGACAAAACCCCTCCCTAAAAAAACTTTTGTAATCCATTATAACACATAAATAAGTAGTCCACTAAGTGCTAACTGCATAGCAAAAAGGATACTTGAAACTTTAAATGCTGTAGATGCACTCTCTTTTATAGTATCAAAATGGATCATAAGCCCAATGGCAGCCATAGCTACGATAGATACATAATGGCTAACCTCTGAGATGATAAACTCTACACTTTTTGGGAGAACCTCAAAAGATGCCAACGCTACAAAAAAGATAAACCAGATGATAAAACTTGGAAATCCAACTTTAACCTCTTCATTTACCTCTTCGTTTTTCTTAGCTTCCCTTTTTGCTATGTAGATAAGGATAAAAACAAGTGGAGCAAGTAGTAAAACCCTACCCATCTTTACAACTGTAGCACTAGCTCCAGCTTCAGGTGAGATGCTAAAACCACCAGCTACTGCTTGACCTACTGCTTGAAGGGTATTTCCCACAAACACACCAGCTTCTGAATCACTAAATCCAAATACATAAGATGCTAAAAAAGGAGCTAAAAATATCCCTATGGTACCCATAAGATTTACAAGTGCTATACTTATAGCTATATCGTTGCTATTTACTTTTGCAACACCTGAAGTTGCAGCTATTGCTGAACTTCCACAAACACCATTACCTATACCTATCATAAGTGCTAGTTTAGAGTTGAGTTTAAAAAGTTTACCTAAAAAAACACCCATAAGTATGGTAAAAGTCATACCAGCTACTATGATAAAGAGTGTTTTAAACCCTAAAGCTGCAAGAACTGTAAAGTTAAGATTTATCCCAAGAAGTGCTATAGCAAACATAAGCAGATCTTTCTCTGCAAACTTGATTCCACTTAGATACTCTGAGCCTTTTGAGTTTAAAAAAGTGAACTTATTACCTATGATCATCCCAAGTATTATCGCTATAGTAGCTGTACTAAAAGAGATAAGCTTTGCAATGATGATAGCTAATAGAGCTACTAAAGTGCTAACCAAAAGACCTTTTAAATGTGGTTTGTATTTTGATAATGTAAACATACGCTTTATTCCTAAAATTTTGATATCGAAATTCTACATCAAAATATCTTATACACCCATTATCTATACAATTGGTATCTCAACTTCAAACAATGCACCTTTTAGATCTTTACCATCATAGTTATACTCTACATTTTTAACATAAATAGCACCCTTTAGATGCTTTGTGATTATCTGATGTGTCATATATAAACCTATACCAGTTCCAACAGATTTATGTTTAGTTGTAAAGTATGGTTCAAATATACTGTCTATAACATCTTCTCTTATACCACCACCACTATCTTTAAAAGATACAACTATGCTATTTTCTTTTTTATCAACATCTATGAAAAAATATCTTTGATCAGTATCTTCAACACCCTCTTTCATCGCATCTTTTGAGTTATTGCAAATATTTACAAAAGCTTGTATAACAAGACTTTCATTTGTATCTATAGTAAAATCTACATCTTTTTGTATGTGGTACTCTATAAAATTACTCCTAAAAGATGCTACCATGAGATTTTCTAACTTTTCTAAAATAGTTTTTAAACTATGTTTTTGGACAATATCTGAACTAGAGATAAAAAACTCTCTAAAATCCTCTATAGTTTTTGATAGATATTTAGCTTGATATAAAACATCATCTGCACACTCATTTATAGTCTCTTTTGTTATCTCTTCACCCAAATCTATATCTGCTTTTAATAGCATCACATTTGTAGTTATAACAGATAAAGGTTGCCTCCACTGATGAGCGATGTTACCTAGTATCTCTCCAACTGCAGCTATTTTTGATTGAGTTAAAATCATCTTTTGCTGTTTTAGCTCACTATCTTTTAATCTATCTAACTCAGTTATATCTCTACCAACAATCAATATACCAAGTTTTGAACTTTTATATTCAAAAGGGGTCATACTTATGCTATAAAGAAATTTTTTATCAAAACTATCACATATCCAGATAGTCGTTGTTATTTTTTCACCTGTATTTAACACCTTGATACTAAGTGCTTCTAAAGTTTTAGCACTATCTTTACAAAAAAGTTCATACCCATTTTTTGATGCAACCTCATCTTTAGTGTATCCTACAAACTCTCCAAAAGCTCTATTACACCCTAAATATAAAAGATTTTCATCTTTATAAAATACAATATCATCTATACCATCTATGATAGATTGTAAAAAAAATTTAGATTTTTCTAAATCTTTTGTTTGCTCTTTCACCTTTAATTCAAGCTCTTTTTTTGTCAAAAGCCATTTTTTATGCCTTACATAGTAAAAAAATGACATTACAAAAATAACAAAGAGAAAAACCAACCACATAAACTGTTTATAATCTATCTCTATATCTTTATGTGTTCCAAACCACTTATTTTGAATAACTTGAAGCTCACCATTCCCTTTTATACGAAGTATCTCTTTATCAAATATTTCTAAAAGATACTCTCTTGTTTTTATAACACCTATAGCTCTTTTTACAACCTTTATAGGTTCACCAAAACACTCTACATTTTTTATATTTAACTCTTTTATGGAGTAGTTTACAAGATTTTTTGGATAACAAAGAACATCTATCTCATTTTCCATCAAAGATGCCAAAGCGTGATGATAACTTTGATACAAAACTTTTGTATCTGCTATATTTTCATCTATAAGATCTACACAAACATTTTTTAAAACTACACCAACTCTTTTCTCTTTTATATCTTTTATACAGTTTAAACCATTTAAATTACTATGTTTAAATAGTCCTATCTCAAAAAAGTCTGTTGATTGTGTAAAGATGATATATTTAGATCTTTTTTCTGATATCCCCATATTTGGAACTATATCTACCTTGCCCTCTTCTAACAATCTATTTGCATCTTTCCAAGAATCAACTACAACATACTCATACTTTAGACCTATATTTGAAGCTATTTGTTCAAATAAATCAATAGCATATCCCTCTATATTACCATTATCATCAACATAATAGTAAGGCTTCCAATCCTTTACAACTACCACCTTGTATATAGGAGACGATGAAGCATAACTACTACTAGATAACAGTAAAAGTATAAATAGGATAAATATTTTCAACTATATCTCTTTTAAACAGATATCATTTTTACAAATTTTGTTATCTTGTATAAGTTTTATAAAACTATCTTTTTTATCATCATCCATAAATAAAACTCCATCAAGAGATTTTTTAAACTCATCATAGCTAATCTCTTCAAAGTAGTCTTTTACTGTATTATAGATCTCTTTTGGATCTTCATTCAATTTACGCGTGGCTTCAAAAATAATTTTTTGTATTTTTCTCATCTCATCATCTGTTAATTTACCATCAACAAAACTTAAAAAATCAAATACTAAAAAATTATCATTTTTTGTTGATTCTATCTCATAAAGCCCTTGCTCTTTTAGTTTTGTAGCATAAGGTTCATAAGTTATTATGATACTTGGAGTATCTGTTTTATTTATATCATGCTTTAATTTTGCGATATTGTATTGGTTCATATTTAAAACATTAAAATATGCGTTCCAATTTTTAAGTGAAGATAATGCACTAAATAGTATAAAGTTTACACTCTCTTGTTCCATATAAACATTGATATTTTTATATCTATCTTCTAAAAGTTTATCTTTTGTAATATTTGAAAGTATCACATCTCCACCATATGATCTATCAAATATAAAAATTGGAGATATTTGACGATTTCTATCTCTATTTTCATTTATGATATCTACCTCAACTTGAGTTGAACAAAGCCCATCATAATTATTTTTTTCAAACATAAGTAAAGATGACTGAAGAGAGTTTGTGACTATAATCTCCACATTTAAACTATCTAAATCACCTTTTTCATAAGCATATAGTAGTGGTGAATACCCAATCCAATTAGAACATACTATCCTACACTTTTTTTTAATCTCAACTTTTGATTCACAACCACTGAAAAATAAAACAAAAAAAGATAAAACCAAAGCTAATCTAAACACGCCATACAGTCCTTTTTGATTGGTTGACAATAATAAAACTTAAGCTTTAACCATCGTTTGTGATAGCTTCTATAAGCTCTTTTAAAACATCTTCACATTTATCGTTGTCGATTTGACAAGTTCCAGCAGCGTTGTGTCCGCCACCGCCATTTTTTAGCATCAGCTCACCGATGTTTGTTTTTGAACTTCTGTTTATGATAGATTTACCAGTTGCAAAAACAGTGTTTTGTTTTTGGAATCCCCATAAAACATGGATAGAGATATTTGTTTGTGGATACATTGCATATATCATGAAACGGTTACCTGGATAGATTATCTCCTCATCTCTTAGGTCTAAAACTATCAGATTGTTATGTACAGTTGAGCATCTTTTTATCTGATCTTTAAACTCATCAGAGTATTTGTTATATAGATCAACTCTCTCTTTTACATCTGGTAGCTGCATGATATCATTTATATCATGGTCTTTACAATAATCTATCAAATCCATCATCAAAGCATAGTTTGAGATTCTAAAATCTCTAAATCTTCCAAGACCTGTACGAGAATCCATCAAAAAGCTAAGTAGCTCCCAACCTTTTGGATTTAATATATCATCTTCACTAAATTGAGCAGAGTCAGCTTTATCAACCGCTACCATCATATCTTCACTTATCATAGATAAGTCATTAGTTTTTGAGTAGTAGTCATAAACAACACGAGCAGCTGATGGAGCATCTGGTATGATTATGTGATTGTCTGCTTTTTCATTTCTTACACTTTCACTCTCATGGTGGTCAAACACTAAGTGAGCTATTTTTACATATGGAAGGTTTGTGATGATATCATTTTCTGTTATCGTGATAGTGCCATCTTGCATATCTTTAGGGTGAACAAATTTTATGTCATCTATCATATCAAGCTGTTTTAGTATCACAGCACAAACAAGCCCATCCATATCACTTCTAGTAACTAAACGAAATTTTTTATTCATATATATCTCCGATGATTTTTTATACATTATAATAAAAAATCTTTAAATAACTACGAATAAAACAAGCTCTTATATATTTAGAGATTTTTTTGCCACTCTTTTACACTAAATAGTTTAAAGATCTAAATATTAAAACCATCTTCACTAAGTGTCATTGTATAAAGTCTATCATTAAAACTATTTATATATAACACAAAGCAATATAACGCAAAACTCTTAAACTACCAGCTATAACTAAAAACCAGATAAATTTAAGTCTAACCAAACCAGCTACAAGTGTTAGTGGATCACCTATAATAGGCAACCATGACAATAACAATGCGTGATACCCATACCTGTAACCATAAGTGATGCTTTTACTACCTATAGGTGAAGATTGTAATTTTAATTTAGTTTTATCATAAAGCCAATACCCAAGATAGTAATTCACTATAATAGCTAAAACATTTCCAAGAGATGCAAATAAAACCCCATGAACTATAGGAAGTCCATTTTTTATAGCTAAAATAAATGTAGCTTCAGATGATAATGGGAAAATAGTAGCTGCCAAAAAAGCAGATAAAAAAAGTGCTAATCCAATGATTTTATATTCTCTATTACAGATGCAATTAGCTTCTCCCTAGCCTCTTTTGATGTCCAAGCTATGTGTGGAGTGATATAGATATTTTCTTTATTTTTTACATCTAAAAGTGGGTGATTTTTCATCATAGGTTCTTTAGTTAAAACATCAAGTCCAAAAGAGAGGTCTCTCTCATCTACTATTTTTGCGACATCGTACTCATTTATAATCCCACCACGACCAAGATTTAAAATCACACAACCATCTTTACATCTTGATAACTTTTCATAATCCAATAAATTGTTTGTTTGTTCATTTAAAGGTGCATGTATAGAGATAATATCACATATATTGAGCATCTCATCAAGTTCAACTCTTTTATACTGATTATTTTGATTTTTACCACTTGTAGAAAAATAACAAACATCTGCACCAAATACAGTAGCTACTTTTGCTACCCCTAGCCCTATAGTGCCTAATCCTATAATCCCCCATTTTTTATTTTTTATCTCAAAAAATGGTTTTGATACATCTGTGAATATAGGTGAATTAGAGTAACTACCATCTTTTACCACTTCATCATAATATCTAGAGTGTCCAATAAGATAAAACAGCATACTAAAAGTGTGTTGGATAACTGAATCTGTTGAATAACCAGCTACATTTTTCACCATTATCCCAAGCTCTTTTGCACTATCTAAATCAATATTATTCATCCCTGTAGCAGCTACACAGATAAGTTTTAGATTATCACACTGTTGCATAAATTCTTTTGTTATAACAACTTTGTTAGTAACAATAACAACAGCATCTTGTATCCTAGCTAGTGTTTCATCACTGGTTGTTGTTTGATAAACAACAACATCACCAAATTCACTAAATCCATCAAGAGATGTATCTCCAAATGTCAATGCATCTAAAATTACTATTTTCATATATTTATCCCACTAATTGTTTTATAAAAATTTAAGAGAGTACCTCTTTCATATTTATGTTAGAACCCACTTCATAAGCTAAATTGTCAAGTAGTTCAAATAATTTATTTGAATGCTCCTCTGCTTGTTTGAAGTTTTTTATCATTATATCTTTTGTCTCTTGTTTATGGATGCATACACCGCTAATTGCACATTCTAAACTTTCATTTATCAAAGTATGAAAAGCTTCATGTTCAGCCTCTATCTTTTTATATATTGGGTTTTTACCAAATAGTTTTGCACCCTGAGAGTAGTACCAACTCCCAAAGTTACAACTTTTATGATCCTCTTTAAACTCTTTTGATACCGTACCATTCACAACAGCAGAATAAGCCTTTGACTTAAATAATATATGTTGAATCTTATACACAGATAAAAATAAAGCAAAACTACTTTGATTTGCAGTAGAACTGGTTGAGAAAAGATCTTTTTTAAATATACTCATAGTATCTGCAAACTTATCCATAGTATCATTTGTCATTGTTGCTATAGAGTTCATATTATCCGCATTTTCACTTATAGAGTTTGATTGTTGTTGAAGATTTTGGATAGTCATACTTATCTCTTGTGTAGCTTTTTGTGTTCTCTCTGCAAGCTTACGCACTTCATCAGCAACAACAGCAAATCCACGACCATGTTCCCCTGCCCTTGCTGCTTCTATAGCTGCATTTAAAGCAAGTAAATTTGTTTGATCTGCTATATCTTTTATAAGATTTACAACTGTTGATATCTCATTTACATTATTATCAAGATGCGATATAGATTCTGTTGTATTTATAATTAACTCACTGAGTGAAGATATCTGTTGATTTGTAATTTGAACTGCATCATAAGTTTCATTTGCAGAAAATGATGCTTCTGATGTTTTAGAGGTTACAAGATTAAAAGCTTCTTCAGTTTTATTTATATCTTTCATTATCACCTCCATATTACCAGCCATACCATTATTTAGCTGATTAAATGATGTTGATAGTTCCCCCATTGTTTGATATCTTCTATTTGATTTCATAGCTGAGATAGCTTTTTGGATAGCATTTGCAGTCTCGCCAAATTCACCATAAAGCCCTTCTGGAAACATACTTCTATGCATCTGTCCATCACTGATAGCTTCTATGGTGTATTTAGTTTCTCTTAATATAACCTCCATCTGATCTAGTGTTGTATTTATATCCCATGCCATCTTCTCCATAGGTGATTCATTTCTATACAGAACAACTCTAGATGAAAGTTTACCGTTTTTAACATCTTTTAAAACATCTCTTATCTTTTGTACCAATGCCTCATCTGCATCTGCTTTTTTACTAAAAAACATTATATTCTCGCTCCTTTTTGAAGGTTTATCACAAATTCATCATAACTTATATGATGTTCGTCCAAAAGATTATTTAGTATCTTTTGAGATGCAGCTATACCACCCAAACGCTCTGCATCTACTAAAGTTTTATATATAGGGATTATCTGCTCTATAGCTGATTCAGACGGTTTTCTTCTAACAGATGTATAACTGAGTATCTCTCCACTTTTAGGATCTATATCTGCAGTTATATATGTAAATACCCAATAATAACCACCATCAGCACAAAGATTTTTTACAAAACCAAAAAACTCTTTTTTATTTTGTATAAGTTCCCAAGCTAGTTTAAAAGCAACTTTAGGCATATCTGGATGTCTTATAACATTATGGTTTGAACCAATAAGATCAGATGCAGAGTACCCAGCCATACTTGCAAATATCTGGTTACAATAAATTATTTTACCTTTTGTATCTGTTTTAGAAACTATAAAATCATCCTTACTTAATTTTTTTTCATTATTATTTGGATTTTTTGGAGCATCTGCTTTTGATAGAGATTTATAAGCCATATATATAACCTTTTTTTAATTTTATAAAAAATAACTAAGATTCTAACATAATAAATTACAAATATAACTCTTG
>JAFGVR010000076.1 GCA_016937915.1 Campylobacterales bacterium
ATTATCTTCTCAGCTAATGAAAACTTATCTGCATTTGATAAAAGTTTTTTTACTATCTCCTGCTTTTGTTCAACTCTTATATAATCTTTTAAAATATCTTGTGCTTTATTTTTACCATCTACAGACTCATCTTCTAAAATCTTTTTCGCTTTTGTAAATGCAACTTCCCAGTTTTTCTCCAAACTTTGATAAGCACTAAGTGAGGGTATAACACGGTACTTATTGGCTAATCCATAAGCACTTAAGATATTATTTTTTTCAACAAACTCTATAAACTTAGCTATATGATCTTGTTGCATAAAGAGTGAATCAAGTTCATCTTTAAATTTTTTATTATACATAAAAGGCTCTACCAAAGAGATAGCTTCATCTATCTTTGATTTTGCTATCAACTCTTTTGCTTGAACTAAAACTTTTTCATATCCAGCTTCAAATTTTTGCATATATTCATCTGCATATAAAAAGATATTTTCTCCTAAAATCTTTTTAACATCATGATACTCTTGAAGCTCTATATGAGATATAAAAAGCTCCCTTTTATAGTTTAAATCAATCACTTGAAAACTACTATCCCCATAGCTAAGGATTAGCTGATCCAAAACTACAGTTATAGATGTTATACCATACGCATCTAATTCTACACTTGCTACAAGCTCATTTTTTAGAGCCTCTAGTAAATATAGTTTATTTGTTCTTGTTCCAACTAGTATATATTTTTCATCTTTATATAAAGTCACACTACTTACCCATTCGTTAAATAAAGCTTTTTTATCTATTATTTTATAAGTTATACAATCATAGATAATACTATTTCCAGCCCTATCTACCAAAAATAGTTTTTTATCGTTATCAAAAAAAGCTCCATTTTCTATAGGATTATCGTATCTAAACTTTATCACTTTGTTATTTTGAAGATTTAATATCCTATTTTCTAGATTAAAATATCCAAGATAAACAAATATATCTTTAGATGAAAAAAATGCTGTAGATAGATAATCTGGTTGATACTCAAAAACATAACTGTATGTCTTACTATCTCTACTAAAGATAGTCACTTTTCCATCAAGTGTACAACTAATCAAAAGATTACCATTTTTATTAAATGTTGTAAAAACTATTTTATCAGATTTACTTTTTGTTTTACAAGTTAAAACTATCTTCCCATCTTTATACTTTACACACATCAAAGAATCACCCCTTGGGATGCTAACTATACCACTTGAGAGGCTATAGAGATGTGTGTAACTATGTAGGTCATTTAAATCTGAAACTTTTTGTTTAATCTTTATCTTAAAATTTAAATCTAAGATATATAAGATACTTTTGTTATCTATAACATAATAATATCCATCATGAAAAGATGCTTTTAAGATGGGGTTTTTTAGTTTAAAATATCTTTTAGTTGAGAACTGTTTCATTATCTTTTTTCAACCAAACTTATAATGATCCCATTGTCTTTTTGTTTAGCCCCAACAAAAAACTCTCTTAACTCCCCATCTATCTCTATAATTACAAATCTCTCACTATCATCACAAAGTTCATAAGAATCATAAAATGATATAGTTTCATTTGAGTATAGATAGCCATCTTTTTGTTCAAAAAACTCAGTTAAGAAGAACTCATCACCTTTTAAACATTTATGATTATTAAATAACTCTAAAAATAAACTATTTTTATTTAAAATTTTTGAAGAGTCTTCATCTATAAAGATAGTTGGATAAGGCATCGATTCTATCACCTCATCTACCCTTATTTTTAAAGCTTTTTTTATATCTTCAACCCTTTGTTTATTTTTTAAATCCTCTAACTCTTTTGTTTTTTCTATCAATTCAGTTATCTCATGCCTAATACCAGCATACTCAACTATATTGTTATATCTATCAAGTATAGGAACTATGGTCGCATCAACATAATAAGCAGTTCCATCTTTTGCCCTATTTTTTAGTATCCCATTCCATATCTCTTTATTTTGGATAGTGTTCCATAGATCTTTAAATATCTCACTACTTGTATCTGGATGCCTAACGATAGAGTGTGGTTTTTGTCTAAGTTCTTCAAGTGTATATCCAGAAGCTTTTACAAATTGTCTGTTTGCATATATGATTCTTCCATTAAGATCAGATATAGAAAAGATAGTAGATGCATCTACTGCTTTTTTATACTCATTTACAACCCTCTTACAATTCCTAGCATTTAGATTTAAAATATTTAGTTTTTTTATCTGCTCTATATACTCAACCACTAGATGTAAATTTGTCTTTAGATTTGCATCATCTCTTGGGTGAAGAAGTACACGATTTACCCCACTCTCTATAGTTTTAAATATACACTCTTTGTTGTTAAAATCGTTGATAACTATAATTTTAAGAGCTGAATTATAAGATAGAAACCTTTTTATAATCTCTAGCGGAGTACCATCCTCTTTAGCAAATGACAATATAAGTAGATCATAACTACTCGCATCTTTTACATATATCTCTAAAGCCTCATCTACATCTTTTTTATACTCTATCTCATCACCATATATCTCTAAAAGATTATCCTTAAATGCACTATTTTCAAACTCTAAATAATCTAAAAAAAGTATCTTTATACCAACTTGTTCCATAAAATCTATATCCTTAAAAATAATCTATCACATAGCCAGATCTACGCTAAAAACACCATAAGCCTTACCATCTTCCCCAAGTGCCACACTTGCATCTTTATAGTTTGCTATAGGGGTATCTATGGAAGATTTTGAGATAAAATCTATCTGAGTGCTAGTTAAGCTAATGGCACCTATCCCCATCTCTTCTAAAGAGACCAACTGATTGTCACCATCTAACTCTGGACGCCAAAGTTTTAAGTTTTTATATATAGAGTCTGAACTATCTATCCAACCATTTTTATCATCATCGTGTTGTTTTAGGACTAAAAAGCCATCACCACTTTTTGTACCAAACAATTCACTGCCATCATCAGCTATATTATTTTTATTTTTATCGTTTACTAAATAAGCACCGTTATTTAGAAAATTTAATTTATCTGCATTTTTATTTAAGTCAAATTCAAACTGTTCTGATGCCACTGGTGGCATCCCATCAAAAGAGATGATAAGTGGGTCTTGAAAAACTTTTCCATCTTGTATCATCGCCCTACTAGTTTGTACAAATTCTTCATTCCAGTGAATTGACAAAGAAAAATCTATCTTTTTGTTATCTGAAGTTTTTGCACTCCCCTCCATCTTTAAGTCTAAATTGTTGGATTCAGCTTGATAACTCTCATATAAAAGATAAGGTTTTGATTTGTCTAGTTGATCTGGGGATTGATTTGATGGTTGAGTATTTAGTTTTGAAGATGTAAAACCAGATATATCTATCTTTTTTCCTGTTAAAGCCTCTAATGCTAAAACTATACTTTTTAGTTTAGGATCTAGTTTATCAAACTCATCAACCTCTTCACCAACAGATAACGACGATGGTTCTGGAGCTTTTGCAGTTAACTTTTTTTCTTCGTAAGAGAGATTTGATTTTGTAACACTTGAACGAAATGTTGAATTTAAAACTTCCATAACATCCCCTTTTTTATTATGGATGTTAAATCGGTTAAAAGTTATATAAATTTAATTTATATCAAAATCTTTATAAAGTTCTATCTTGTTTCTACCACTATTTTTTGCTTCATAAAGAGCGATATCTGCAAACTTCATAACACTTTTAAATTTATGAACACAATTCATAGAGGAGTGGTAAAGCCCACCACTAATCGTTTTTGAAAATTTTATATCATCTTCTATATCAAAAGTATGATTCATAACATTGACGCGGCAATGTTGTGCTACCTCTAGAGCATTTTCTAAACTTATCCTATTTAAAAGAACAACGAACTCTTCACCACCAGCACGATATATTTTATCGTTTTCCCTAAACGATTTTCTAAATAACTCAGCTAACTCTTTTAAAACTATATCACCTATATCGTGTCCGTATGTATCATTAACATCTTTAAAAAAATCTATATCTAAAAGGAGTACAGCAAAATCAGCTTTGTGTTGCTCATGATGAAGTATAAGATCTTCAACATCCTTCTCAAGGCTCAAACGATTTCTGAGTCCAGTGAGTGGATCATGATAAGCTAAATTGTTTAATTTTTCATTTAACCGTTTTAGATGCAGAGTTCTTATCTCAACTTTTTGTTGTAAATTATCCAGTAGATCATTTTTATCTTTTGTCAAATCAACAATATGCCTAACCATAGGTTGAAATATAAATATAACCTCTAAAAGCAAAACAAATATAGTAATTATATATACTGCTGTTTCAAGTTTTTCTATCAACTCTAAACTATCTTCACCCTCTTTTTGATATTGTAAAACAGCTCTATTTAGATCTTTTAAAAGAGGTTCAGAGTTTAGAGATATAAAATCAAGAACAACCTTTGCATCATCTATGTTTTTAGATTCTAATATACTTAATGCAGTAGTCGCATAAGTTTCAACCCTTTTTGATAAATCACTATCACCAAAATATATATCATAAATCTCTTTTGAAAGCTCTATATCTTTATAGCCTAATTGACCAGTAGATAAAATCTTATTTGCTTTTAACATCTCTTTTACATTTGAAGATAGCTTCAAAGATATATAATTATAATACTGTACCTGCTCATTCTCTTTTTTACTCTCTAACATATAAAATACTTTATGCACATCTAAAGCTATATGTTGAGATAGCATCCTTTGTTTCCCAGAGATATTTACTATATAAGCTACACTATCTGAATTGTAAAGTGCAGTTTTTAAACTAAAAAAAGCTAATGAAGTATAATGCACCCCTAAAATCGAACCAGTAAAATCAGTTTTCTTATTTCTAAGATGTTAAAATTGAAATAGAAAAATAGGGATAA
>JAFGVR010000077.1 GCA_016937915.1 Campylobacterales bacterium
ATGAAAAAGCGGCATGAGGTTAGAGGTGCTAATGGGAAATAAAATTAGTGAAAAGTTTGTCTTGACAAATGGGGGCAGTTTCAATATCCACTTTTTGAATTACTAATTAGTCAACTTTATTTGGAAAATATTAGTTATTAAAATTTCTTATATAAAACAAAACTAAATATAAGAAAATAGTATATGAAAGAGATCATCTTGCCTATTTAAAAATAATTTTTAAAAATTGAAAAAAAGTGACCTAAAATTACAGTTTAATTACAAAAGATATTTTTTCATCCAAACAGACAATGTGTATAAACCCCAAATATGTTGTTTAAAATTGCCCTGTTTTGCTGAAGCTAAATAATTTTCAAGCTCATCATCTCTAAAAAGTCCAGTTTTCTCATTTACCTCTTTTATGATTTGGAGTTTATTTGCATCTACAAGATACTCCATGTAAGGGTTTGAAAAACCTTTCTTTTTCCTTTTTAATATCTTTGCATTAAGGCGATTTTTCATTATCTTTTTTAGAAGTGATTTTGTAACCCCATCTTCATATTTTAATTTTGGGTCGATGCTAAAGAGCAGAGATGCTAGTTCATGGTCTAAAAATGGGGTGCGAGACTCTATGGAGTGGGCCATACTCACACGGTCAAGTTTTGCCAAAAAGTGTTCCGCTTGAAAAAGGTTCAGGTCTATGTAGCTGTACCATGTAGCCTTGTCGGTGTGGGTTGAGTTTGCAAACCTATCTATGTACGGTTTTAGGTATTTCAGGGAGTTATTATCTTTTATATTTCTCTTTAAAAGGTTGTTTTGTTGCAAGTCGCTAAAACACTCCCCAGATGTTCGAAACAAAGTGGTATTTTCAAAGATGCGTTTGTACCACTCCCACTCCCTTTTGTTTGAGAAGTTTGAGCGAAAATAGTTTTTAAGCCACCCTTTGTTTTTTAGATTTGATAGTCTCTCAATATCAAGATACTCAAAATACTGCCTATAACCCATAAAAAGCTCATCACTCCCCTCTCCACTAAGCACCACTCTAAACCCATCTTTTTTTATCTGTTCAAACAAAAGATAAAGTGGCACAGATGCGGGGTCATTTAGTGGCTCATCTAAACCATCTATCACCGCTTCACTTGCATCTAAAAATCTATCTTTATCTATAACCACCTCTTTGTTTTGAAGTCCCAAAAACTCAGCACTCTCTTTTGCGTTTTGCCTCTCATCATATTTCGAGTAACCATCATAACCAAGGGTGTATGTTTGAAGATTTTTAGAATTTTGTTTTGCATAGAAGTTTATAGTAGCACTATCTATCCCACCTGAGAGCAGCGATGCCATAGGGGTGTGGGCATCTAACCTTAGCTTGATAGACTCTTTTAGTTTCTCCTCTATAAGATACAAAGCCTCATCTTTGTTTGTTATGATATTTGGCGAAGCATCTAAAGGGTCAAAATAACGCTTAAGCTGAGCCTTGCCATCTTTATATATCAGATACTCACTAGATGCAACTTTTTTAACCCCATCAAAAAATGTAAACGGAGGAGTAGGAGCTAAAAATGAGAGGTAGCTAAAGAGAGCATCGTAGTTTAGTCTAGTTTGTTTTAAAAACGGCACTATCCCTTTTAGCTCCGATGCAAATATAAAACTTCTGCTATCGCCATAGTAAAAAAGTGGTTTTTTTCCAAGTCGGTCACGAAACAAGTAAAGTGTATCGCCATCCATCAAAGCTATGGCAAACATCCCACGCAGATGCTTTACAAAATCAACACCCCACTTAAGATAAGAAGCGATGATAACCTCACCATCACCATCACTCTTAAACTCATAATTAAGCTGATTTTTTAACTCTTTGTAGTTGTATATCTCACCGTTAAATGAGACTAAAATATCTTTGTATCTAAATGGCTGATTCGAAGATGCAGATATATCTAAGATGCTAAGGCGTTGGTGTGCAAAAAAGAGATTTTTCTCTTTTACAACCCCACAAAAATCGGGTCCACGATGACGCATAGCAGATAGAGCATCAAAGGCTCTTTTTTCATCATAATCACCAATTATCCCAAATACTGAACACATCTACTTAAAAAATCCAACTGTGATATCGTTATCTAGATATGTACTGTCAAGTTCTATATTTTTTACATCAAGCTTTTTTACAATCTGTTTTATATGTTTAGTATCTATGTAGTTATAAGTATCGCTTGTTTTATCACCATGAAGTATGTTGAATATAAAACCGTACCTAGATGAGTTGTAGCAGTTTTGTATAAACAGATAAGTTTCAAAAAGTGTAAGGGTATTCATAGCACCACTACATATATAATAGTCAACTTTTGGAAGCTCCTCTTTACATATATCTGCTTGGATGATATTTTGTTTTGTCCTTTTTTTTGATAGGTCAACCATACACTTTAAAGAATCTATACCTAAATAGTGTTTTGGTGTATTTTTATATTTTTTCATATAGATATAAAGATCACCAAAACCACATCCAGCATCTGCTATAGAGATATCTTTTATATCTTTTTGGATCATCTTTAAGATGGTCTCAAATCTGATATATTGGTTGTATAGCGATGACCAGTGAACACCCCTGTGTGATGTGCCGTATTTTTTTATAGAGGATTTATAAAAGAGTTCATTATCAATTTTAGACATATAAAAAACCACCAACCATTGTATATTTTATATACAGCACTATGTATATAAAATAAATATTTTGTACTATAATTTTTCCCATGATAACCTATCATATCTATCTGAGACAGCAATAGCATATGATTATCATAAAATTTAAGTATCTTAACTCAAAGCGATTCATAATTATACTTTTAACTCTCCTCAAGATACTTAAATTTATCCAACTAAAGGCTTTAAAATGCAAGAATATATAGATATTTTTCGAACAAATAAAAAAGATATAGAGAGTTTTTTGATAGAGACTATCCAAAATGTTGGGGAACTCTCACAACAAGATGACCCATGGCATCAAAATCTTTTCTCAACTTTTCCATCACTTGAACTTGTATATACCTGTTATCAAGATACTTTGTTGCAAAGTTCACCCAACATATATAGAGATAAAGTTAGTGATGAGCAGATAGGCAACTCAAGAAAATATCTTTTAGAGAAGTTAGATTTTGGGGACAAAGATATAGCGATAACTCAGCCATATATAAGTAATGCAACGGGACACACATGTGTAACTGTAGCAAAAATTCAAAACAGCAAGATATATTTTTTAGATCTAAATCTAAAACTTTTATTACAAAGACTTGGATATCTTGAGATACATAAACAGTTTAACCTTTTTAATAAAACATTTTATGCCATAACTGCAAATATGATGATGCTTCTTGCTCTATTTACTGTAGGTTACGCTGCTTATGAGTTTATATATGGAATCATATTTCACTCACTCACATCTATAGAGTCTATCTTTAAACCAGTTATCGCTTTAACTCTTGGACTTGCTATATTTGATTTGGCAAAAACAGTTATGGAGCAAGAGGTGGTGTTTAAGAGTTATTCTAAAAACAGCAAATCAGAATACAGAGTTCTCATAAAATTCTCCATCACTATCATAATTGCTATGCTTATAGAGGCTTTGATGGTGGTGTTTAAGATAGCTATGAATGACTACTCACAGATGCTACACGCACTTTATCTTGTGATTGGGGTAGCGATTTTAATCGGTTCTTTAGCACTATTTATATATCTTACTAAAAAAACTTAAGGGTTTAAATGGATATAGCAATTATTGGTCTAGGTGGTGTTGGTGGCTATATAGCTGCAAACATAGCAAAAAATACAAATCACAATGTGGTGGGGTTTGCAAGAGGTGAGCATCTAAAAGCTATCCAAAAAGATGGCATCAAGATAGTGGAAGATAAAGAGTCGTGGAGTGTAAACTTAGATGCAAGAGAGCTAAAAGATGCAAAAGGGGTTTTTGATATAGTCCTATTTTGTGTAAAAAGCTATGATATAAAAAGCTCTTATGAAGCGATAAAAGGTCATATAACTGCAGATACAACTCTTCTTAGCATCTCAAATGGTGTAGAGAATGTTTTAAAAAATCTAAGTGATGCTAGAGTTTTAGAGGGGTGTGCATATATCCTCTCACACATCCAAGAAGCTGGAGTTATCAGAAAAAAAGGAGAGGTGTTTGCAGTTGTTTTTGGTGGAGATGATAAAGAGGGTGTTGAGAGTTTAGCAAAAGTTTTTGATGAGGCATCTCTTAGATATAAAACCCCACAAAACATAAAAGAGGCTATTTGGAAAAAGTATATCTTCATATCAACCTTCGCAACACTCACCTCATATTACAATAAACCTATAGGGTACATATATGAGCATCACAAAGATGAGGCAAAAACACTCCTAAAAGAGATAGCAGATGCAGCTGCAAAAGAGGGGCTTGATATATCTGATGAGATAGAAAAAGCTTTAGTTACCGCTTCAAAAGTTCCTTATGAGAGTTCAACTTCTATGCATCTTGATTTTCAAAACAAAAAACAAACTGAACTTGATTTTCTAAGTGGATATGTAAAAGCTCCACTTATGGAAAAACTTTATAATGAACTCAAAAAAAGGTAAATTTATGAAGCAAGAGAGGCTAGTGCTTGGTGGTGGATGTTTTTGGTGTGTTGAAGCTGTTTATAGTAAAGTAGATGGTGTACTAAGTGCTATCAGTGGTTACGCTGGTGGAGCAAGGGAGAATCCAACTTATGAAAATGTTTGCAGTGGAGCTACAGGTCACGCTGAAGTTGTAGATATAACTTATGATGCAGATGTTGTAGAGATGGATGGGCTTTTAGATATATTTTTTACTATCCATGACCCAACCACGCTAAACCGCCAAGGTGCAGATAGAGGTACACAGTACCGCTCGGTTATATACTATGAAAATGATGAACAAAAAAGAGTGATAGAAGAGGCAATAACAAAAGCTCAAAAAGAGTTTGGTGATAAGATAGTAACAGAGGTAAGCCCACTTCCAAAAGTGTATAAAGCTGAGAATTATCACCAAAACTACTATGAGTTAAATCCGTATCATGGATATTGTCAAGCGGTGATAAGACCTAAGATTGAGAAGTTTAAAGATAAATTTGGTTCAAATTTAAAAATAAAAACCCATTAAAATGGGGATATTTTTTAGTACTTTTTTAGGTGTACATTCAAAAGAGCTATTTTTTATAGATGCCAAATATGATTCGAGTTATGTGATGGATAGGTATAACGGCTATGATGTAAGAGCCATCCAAACTGAAACAACTATTTTGGTGGAGAGAAGTTATATGTGTGGAGATACAGAGCCATGTATAGACTAAGAACTTTGGAATCCAAAAATGTACTATACCAATTAGAAACTGGTCACTTACGATCTCTCAACTTGCCATCCATTTCGATGGAAGGTTAGATAATGCTTTAGATTTAGGTCTGTAAAATGCCATTTGCTAGCATTTTTGTGATACAATTTTAGGAATTATCCAATGCTGACACAGAATTTAGAACACTACCAACTCATATAACGCAAAATGAACTTGGCACTAAAGTCTTTCTCTTTTAGAGAAAGAACTTCTTTATGCTAGAGTTTTTCTAGATATTAGTGCTTTTACGAGTGCAATTTTTATAGATTCAAAAGATTTTTTATTTTTTTGAAGTATATCGTTCTCTTTTTTGATACCCCTTTCTAGGGATGTTAGTTTTTTTTCTAATTCAATAAATTCATTAACTTGTCTTATATGGATAGCTTTTTTCTCTAATCCCTTTTTCTCTTCTATTAAATCTTTCATATGAATTTTGGTTAATTCAATTTGATTTTCTAACTTTGCTTTTTCTACTTCTGTTTTTGCAAATACTAAAGAGTCGTAACAATTATTAATAGTTTTTTCACAGGAAAGCAACTTAGAGACTAATATATCTTTTTGTTGATTATTTTTTTGTTAAACTCTATTGGTGTTAAACCATTTATATGTAGTTGCATAAGCTTAAATTCTATATCATTTATATGTTTTTGTGTATGTTTTATAGTTCCTTGAGCTTTAAAATATAGTTTTACTATAGATAACATAGAACTAACATTCCATCTTAGGCCACCGTTAGTTTCTATATTTGGTGTTATGTATCTTTGACCATTCATAACTACTATATTTAGAGAATAGTATTTTAGAAAATCTATCACAGATGTATTTAGAATTGAAACTTCATATAACAATAATTCAGCAATATACTCAAACACACTTATAAAGTTTCGTCTAAATATATACCCTGCAAAACCTTTAAAAAACTCTTCACAATGATCAAACCTATCCATAAGTTGTTCCATTATTGTAAGTTGTATAAGTGAGAACACTTTTTTTTCATACTCAAGATTGTTGATATTTTTTTCTAAAAAATATTTTTCTACAAATAGTTTTGCTGTTATGTAAAAAAAGTTCTTATTCTCTTTGTTTTTAAAATGCTCTTGATTAAAGTCTATCATCTCTTGTTCATCGATACTGTTAAATCTTCTATCAAGAGGTTGATTGTTTTCGTCTAAAAGTTTTTTTGTCATATCACATAATTTGACAAAAATAGATTCATCTTTTAGCATTATAAGATCGTTATCTTTTAGTTTTAGACCTTTTCTTACAGAATATCTAACTAACTCTTTAGTGTTGATTTTATAATCTTCAATAGTTTTAACATAGGCAAATATCTCATTTTTTAATTTTTTATTAATAACTATTTGATTGTTCTTACCATTGTAGTTTAGATCTACATCATCTTTGTTAGCGTCAAGTATATCTATTATTTTATCTACATTTTAATTATGTATAAAATCTTGAGAGTATGGAAATACTTTTAATCTAACATGATGAGTATTTATCTTAAATAGTATATAACCAACTCGTTCAAAATAATCAGCAAAAGCCTGTCTTATCATCAATAAGTTTTCTTTGCTGTGTAGAAACTCTTTAGGATAATTTTCTCTTATATAATTAAAAAATTTTTTGTTATCTTCATCTGTCCATTATAATGCACCCCTAAAATCGAACCAGTAAAATCAGTTTTCTTATTTCTAAGATGTTAAAATTGAAATAGAAAAATAGGGATAA
>JAFGVR010000078.1 GCA_016937915.1 Campylobacterales bacterium
AGATATAGTTGATTCTATCTATGAGATATGTAAACTTGTACAAAAAAAAGGGTGTTTAAAGTCAAAAAAACTATGTCTATATCATCAGATAGATAAATGTTTAGGACCATGTGAACTACCCATATCTAAACAAAGATATCAAGAGGAGATAGACAAAGCGATAGAGCTTGTACAAAATAAAAAACTCCTTTTAGAAAAACTCAAAGAGAGGATGTTTTTTTACTCAGATGAGCTTAGGTTTGAGGAGGCTAAGGAGCTAAGAGATAGATGCGAGAGGATAGAGAAGAGTGAGATAAAAAGTGAGATAGATTTTGCATCAAATGAGAGCTACGATATCTTTGTTGTAAAAGATAGCACAAAAAGAGCTGTTGTTGTAAGGTTATTTATGAGAAATGGAAAGATTATCTCTTCAAATCACGACTTTATAAACTTAAACGATGGATATAGTGAAGATGAGCTTTATAAAAGGGTACTTCTTGATTTTTACTCCAAAGAGAAACCACCAATAGTAGCACCTATCTTAGTTGGAGCTAAGTTTGATGAGATTGATGAGATACAAGAGCATCTTAGTGGAGTATTTGGTAAAAAAGCTAGCATCATAAACCCACAAAGGGGTAAGAAAAAAGATCTCATAGAGTTAGCCCTTTTAAATGCAGATGAACTTCTAAAAAAAGAGAAAAAAGATGACAAATCAAAAATCTTAGAGGAGTTAAAAGAGCTTCTAAAACTAAAACGCCTTCCAAATCGTGCAGAGATATTTGATAACTCCCACATGGCAGGACGCGCTACAGTTGGGGCTATGGTGGTTTATGATAATGGTGAATTTGATAAAAAAAGCTACCGTGTATATCATTTAGAGGTAAAAGATGAGTACGCTCAGATGCGTGAGACTCTAACTAGAAGAGTAAATAGTTTTTCAAAAAATTCACCACCTGATATCTGGATAATAGATGGTGGGACTACTCTACTTAAACTAGCTTATGAGATACTAGAGTCTTGTGGGGTTTATATAGATGTTATAGCAATCTCTAAAGAGAAGATAGATGCAAAAAGTCACAGAGCAAAAGGTAAAGCCAACGACATCATCCATACCATAGATGAGAGCTTTAAACTTCAAAACTCAGATAAAAGACTCCAATGGGTACAAAACCTCAGAGATGAAGCTCATAGAAGTGCCATAACTTTTCATAAAAAAACAAAACTAAAAGAGGACCAAGAGAGTCAACTACTTACTCTAAAAGGGATCTCTCAAGCAAAAATAAAAAAACTATTGAATCATTTTGGAACATTTGAGATGCTAAGAAAGGTCACAGAGGATGAGATAGCTTCCATTTTAAATACAAAAGATGCAAAAGTGATTAAAAATATTTATACATAAGTTTTATTTCTATTCTTATATGCTATATTTGTGACACTTTAATACTTTAAAAGGTTTTTTTAATGAGTAACATAACCCCTATAGATCAAGAGTTCGTATATGATGGTAGTGTACTTATAAGTCAAACCGATGTTAATGGTGTTATAACTTATGTAAATCAAGAATTTTGCAAAATATCTGGATATAGTGTAGATGAGTTAGTTGGTAAAGGTCATGAGATAATAAGACATCCAGATATGCCAAAAACTGTTTTTAAAAAGATGTGGGAGAGGATTCAAAGTGGTCAATCTTGGAGTGGACTTATAAAAAATCTAAGAAAAGATGGACTCTATTACTGGGTTGAATGTGAAGTGTTGCCTATAATTGACCAAAAAGGTTTTATAACTGGATATATAACCGCACAAAAACCATCTCCAAGAAAAAACATATCTGAAAATGAACAAAGTTACAAAAAACTTTTAGAAAAAGAGCAAAGATTATAAATACGAGGAAAGTGAATGCTTATATACAATCATAGAAAAGAGTTAATTGGTATAGATGAAACAGATCTTAATAAACTAGGATTTAAAAATTTAGCTGAGTTAAATTCTGAAGTTTCAGATTTTGCAGACCTATTTATCAAAAAGCCTGGCTTTATACATAACTTCAAACATGTTCATTGGATAGATTTTATAAAAGCATCTGATGATGGAAGTATCTCTAGAGTAAATATAGAAGCTAAAGGTAAGAGATACAATGCAAATATTCAAATAAAATCTATATATTTAAGTGATGAACCTTCACTAAATGGATACATTATATATCTCCACCAGCTCTATTCTGAAGATCAAGATATATTTGATGAGCCTATAGTAACACCTATAAAACAAAATACAAAAATCGAAGAAAAAGTTGTTGTTCAAGAGATAAAAAAAGAACCTACAATCGATAAATTTAAAGATGATCTAAAAGAAAAAGCAAACCTAGATCTTAATATCCTTGATGATGAAAATGAAAATATAGATTTAGATGTAAAATTAGAAACTAAACATATAGATAAAATAGAACTTGATATAAAAGAAGATTTTGAGGATGAGATATTTGCTATAGAGAAAAAAGTACCTATAAATGATGAAGCTATAGATATCTCATTCAATGATATAAAAGAACCTTATGATACTTTAGAAGATGCACAAGACGATATTGACAGTAATTATGTGTATGATCCACACATAGCTTCTGAAGAACTTGGGCTACCTATTGATCTTGTTGAAGAGTTTATAGGTGATTTTATACTGCAAGCAAAAGAGTTCAAAGAGGAGCTATATACATCTCTAACTCATAGTGATTTTGAAAATGTAAAAAATCTATCACACAAACTAAAAGGTGTAGCAGCCAATTTAAGAATAGATGATGCATTTGAGTATCTTGCTGTAATCAATACTTCTAACAATCCATCAGAGATAAAACATAATCTCAATAAATTTTATAAAGTTATCTCCAAACTAGCTGGTGAACCTACCCAGCCTACACAACCTACAAAGAAAGAGGAACCAAAAATAGAAAAAGTAACTGATTCTATAGAGTTAGATGATGACCTTTTTATAAAACCAGAACAAATAGAGATATCAGATGATGAAGTAGAAGTAGAAGATGATTTGGATATGCTATATTATAAGCAACTAGTAGCTAGTGAGCTTGGGCTTTCTGATGAGATATTTAATGAACTTTTAAACGATTTTGTAGAAGAGGCAAAAGTTTTATCTCAAAGTATGGAGAATTCACTAAAACAAAACGATTTAGAACACTCTAAAAAAGAAGCTATAAAATTAAAAGGGATGAGTGAAAACATGCGTTTAAAAGAGTTTTCAAAAGATTTAGAATCAATCATAACATCCACGGATAAAGAGATAGCTTTAGATAGTTTAAAAAATATAAACAACTCTTTAGAAAAATATATAATAAAATAGGTAACAAATAGATGCAGTTAAGTTTAAAAAACAAACTTCAATCAATAACAATCTTACCAATAACTATGTTGGTAGCTATCTTTGGATATTTTGCTTTTGATGCTTTTATTAAGTATCAAAATATACAGATAATAAAAAACAATATATCTAAAAATACATCTTTTGTAGAAACAAAGGATATAGATATATCTATAAAAGAGCTTATCAACCTATATTTATCGATAATGAAAACATCTAACTCTGTAGTTATTCATAAAAACAATCTATCTGATAGTTTAAAAAAGTCAAAAAAAATTACAGAATTAGATATAAAAAATACACTATCTATAACTCAAGTGCAATCTGTACTCGATTATAAATATATTGAAGATAGACTACTTATAGAACAATTAAACTCTTTTTTTCAAAACAACAAAGAAAAGATAGACACTCTAGAACTAACAATAATAAAAATTCTGATAAATGCAAACTACAATAAAAATGATTTAATTGATAATTTAGTTATAAAACATAGTCTCTTATCAGAGATAAAAAATATAATTTTAACAAGAGTTGATAAGAAGATAAAAGATGCTGAATTTTACTCTTTAATGATATTAATAGTCTCTAGTATATTTTTGGTTATAACATTACTTTTAGCTATTTTAGGAATATTTTTATCTACAGACATAGCAAAAAGTATAAAACAACTTGAAGATGTTTTAAGAAGAGTTGCTAGTGATTCCGATAATGATAAAGAGATAAATATAAATCTCCAAACATCAAAAGGTACAGCTGAAGCTTATAGACTTCTTGAACACATCATTGAACAAACAAAAAGAGATAAAGAGTTAGCTCAAGAAGCTAGTGAAGCTAAATCTATGTTTTTAGCAAATATGAGTCATGAGATAAGAACACCTTTAAATGGAATAGTTGGTTTTACTGAACTTTTAAAAGATTCTGGACTTGATAGTGAGCAAAGAGAATTTATAGATATAATAGAAAAATCATCTGAAAATCTATTAGAGATCATAAATAATATATTAGATTTATCAAAGATTGAAAGCAATAAATTAGAGATAGAAAATATAGTTTTCAGCCCTATAGAGGAGTTTGAAAGTGCTGTTGAAGTTTATGCAGTAAGAGCTAGTGAAAAACATATAGATTTAGGTTGTTTCATAGATCCTGCACTTGAATTTCCAGTAAAAGGGGATCCAACCAAAATCAAAGAGATTCTTATAAACTTAATGTCTAATGCTGTTAAATTTACAAACAGTGGTGGTTCTATAAATGTAGAGATTAGAAAGGTTTTAAGTAATAATGATGATTTTGAAAGAATTAGATTTGAGGTTCAAGATAGTGGTATAGGGGTAACAAGTGAACAAAAAGTAAGAATTTTTGAAGCATTCTCTCAAGCTGATACCTCGATAACAAGAAAATATGGTGGAACTGGTTTAGGACTTACCATATCTAGTAACTTCATAGAACTCATGGGTGGAGAACTAGACTTAATAAGTAAACCTAGTGAAGGGACAACTTTTTTCTTTGAATTAGAGTTTGAAAAAGTTGAAACAAAAACTGAAAGTTTTGAAAATAAATTTTCAGATGTTAAATCTGTTATACTAGAAACATCTCATAAATCTAAAAAACAAGAGGAATATTTAAGAGAATACTTAGAGTTTTACGGTGTTAAGTATATAACTTTTAAAGACAAAGATGAACTAAATAATGCTAGTGACTCAGATCTTATTTTTATAGATTTTGATTATACGACAGAGAGTGAATTACCTCAATATAGTAAGCTTAAAGAGAAACTAATAATCTTAACAAAATCGTATTTTAAA
>JAFGVR010000079.1 GCA_016937915.1 Campylobacterales bacterium
AACCATTGAGAAATATAGTCTCTATCGCATTTTTTCCACCTGTTATAAAAGGATCATCACTTTTTTCAACCAATAAAATAGAGTCTGAAAAATTAAAAAAATCTAAATGTCTAGTAGATAAACTATTCTTAATCTCCTTTAAATTATGTCCTATCCCTTCACCATCGATTAGAATAAAATTAAAATCTTTTTTTACCCACTGGGCAGATAAATCACCTTCGATTCTTGCATACTCGATAAGAGGAGAGATGGAATTGAGTTCACTTTTTAGTAAAGCTTTATTTTTCAGTATAAACTCTTTTTTATCAGTGATATGCTCAATAGTATAAAGTTCATTGCTAAATAATGTATAATCTGGACAAATCTCTTTCGTTTTATCGATAATTGCATCCAACATTTGATTTGATAGATATGTGATTTCTGCTCTTATTTGGTTAGAATTTAGAGTTTTTTCATCATTTTGATTTTTATCAATTATAGGTAGTATATTTTTTATAATATATTCATCAAATTTCTTAAGTAGCTCCTCTGCAAGAATATATTTAAGTCTAAACCTTTCATCTGGTGTTTCCTCAAGATATTGCAATACACTATAAGAATTTTCTATATTATTCTCATTTTGTTGCATTAAAATTGCTTTTTCTATTGCATTTTCAATTATCTCATTTAACGAGTTTTCAATATCATCTTTTTGTTTAAAAATAAAGGTTGATTTAAAAGGTTTATCAACATCAATAACATATTCTGTCGGTGCTACAGTCGTTCTAGTTTGAAGTGTAGTTGGAAAAGCTTCATTTGCTGTATCTAAAATTGCTCTAACAATAGATGTCTTACCCGCTCCTGTACTTCCTAATAAATATATTTTTGTATAATTAGGTAGTGTACCTAACACCTCTTGTATTTGCTGAAATGATTTCATTTTTATTGACCTTTATAATTAAAAAAGTGAGTTGATTGAAATAATGCTTATGGTCTATAATATAGCAAATTATTAGTAAATTTAGATTGAAGTATAAATCTAAATTATTCCAATAAAGCAGCGTTGTAATACTTTTCACCCTCAAACATCATCAAACATAATGTTGGGGTTAAATATCAAAATTCAAGTTTTAGATGTTTTGATCTAAAACTTGCTTTATAAAGATTTTTCATAGTGTATATATTAAAATCTTTTTTTACACTTGAGATTTAAAAAGATTATTTTGTAAGCTGTGAGTAACACTCAGGTCTTCTGTCTCTTAACAGTCCCCAGTATTCTCTTTGTTTAGCGTTCTCTTGCCAGTCAAATTCAGCGTAAAGTATCTCCTCTTTGTCTCTTGAAGCATCTGCTATCTTCTGTCCTGTGTAGTCTGTTATGAAAGATGAGCCATAAAATGTAAGTTCACAACTCTCACCCACTTCACGCCCTATCCTGTTTGCTGCTACTACGGGGATAGTGTTTGCTGCGGAGTGTCCCATCTGAACTCTTTGCCAGTGATCTTTTGAGTCCACATGGATCTCAGGCTCACTACCTATGGCAGTTGGGTAAAAGATGATGTCCGCACCCATGAGTGCTAAGCTTCTTGCAGTCTCAGGAAACCACTGATCCCAGCAGATGCCAACCCCGATTTTTCCATAAGTTGTATCCCACACTTTAAACCCTGTATCACCTGGTTTGAAGTAAAATTTCTCCTCATACCCAGATCCACATGGGATGTGAGTTTTGCGGTAGTTTTCTAAAACAGTACCCTTTTCATCGATCACTACCAAAGAGTTAAAGTACTCTGCATCTGCTTTTTCAAAGTAGCTTACAAGGATGACAACTTTTAACTCTTTTGCCAAAGGGATAAACTCATTTATAAGTTTGTTATCTTTAAGTTCAGATGCCCATGAAAAGTACTTCTCATCCATATCTTTACAAAAATAGTACCCCTCAAAAAGCTCAGGTAAAAGGATGATATTTGCCCCATTTTTTGCAGCATCTACCACCATCTCTTTTGCTTTTGCCACATTTGCAGATTTGTCCGCACCCATCTGCATCTGGATAGCAGCTACCTTTACCACTAGCTTAACCTCTACCAGTAACTTCTAGTAAATGGTAACCAAACTGAGTTTTGATAGGTCCATAAAGAACCCCAACATCACCATTAAATACCGCTTTATCAAACTCAGGCACCATCATCCCTGGACCAAACTGACCAAGATCACCACCGTTTCTTCCAGATGGACATTGAGAGTTCTCTTTTGCCGCATCTTCAAAACTTTTACCGTTTTCTATCTCTGTTTTTAAATCATTACACGCTTGTTCACTATCTACTAAAATATGTCTAGCTGTTGCCCATGCCATTGACTGCTCCTGTTATTTTTTTATAATTTTACCAACTAAAAACTATATATTCTCTTTTGGTTCTGAAAAATAGTACCCTTGACAATAATCGATCCCAAGCTCTTTTACAACATCATACACACTTTGTGAATGTACAAACTCCGCTACTATCTGCATATCTAGTTTTTTCGCCATAAACACAAGAGACTCCACTATATGAAGATGTTTTTTGTTTGTATCTATATCTTTTATAAAAGTTCCATCTATCTTGATAAAGTCAGCCTCAAGGTCTGAGAGTTTTGAGATGTTTGAACTCTCCACCCCAAAATCATCTATCGCTATCACATAACCCAAAGAGTGAAGGTGATTTATCTGTTCTATCATCTCCTCATTATCTTCTATGGCTATATCTTCAAGTATCTCCAAAGTCACATTTTGAGGCTTTATTTTATGTGCTTTTGTTTTTAACTCTAAAAATTGTGGGAGATATTTTGCTATGAGGACATGTTTGGTGATGTTTATACTAAAAGCTATATCTTTAGATGCAAAGTACTTAAACGATTTTTGGATTATCTGCTTTGTAACTGCTGTTTGAAGCCCTGAAACCTCAGCAGCCTCCATAAACATGTGTGGTGATATAAATCCACTCTCATCTTTTATACGAGCCAAAACTTCATATTTTACTATCTCTTGTGTATATGTATCTACTATAGGCTGATAAAATGGTGTTAAACTCTCATTTTCCAAATCATTTTGAAGTATCGCAATATTTTTAGCAAGCTGGGTGTATGAACCTGAGCGACTCATCTCATCATTATATATAAGTATAAGCCCTTTTGCTCTGTGTTTAGCCTCCACTAAAGCTATATTTGCTTTTGAAAAAACATTTAGTTTACTATGGACATCCTCTTTATGAATCCCTATCCCCATAGAGAATTGTACATGTATCTTAAAATCTTCGATGCATAAAGGGGTGTGTTCAAAATAAGCTTTTATTTGTGAGCATATCATCATCTCTTGATTATCTTTTGGATTATTTATGATGATGGCAAACTCCTCTTCACTCATATGATAAAGCATAGCATTTGATGTGATATTTCTCTCTAAAAGGTTTGCAATCTCCAAAAATACAACCTCTACTATCTCTTTTCCATAAGTTGTTCTAAGTATCTCCACATTATCTACATTTAACATAAGTACACTATAGTTCTCATGACTAAGTGCAGCTTCATTCATAACACTTGAATTTGGAAGTTTTGTAAGTTCATTGTGTCTAGAATTAAAATAAAGCTCCTTTGTTTTTTCATCTAACTCACCCTCTTTTTTAGTTATGTAAGATACAAAAAATGAAACTATATTACTTATGGCAATAAAACAGAGTATAAAAGCTATAAATAAAAATATAAAGGACTTGTAAAGTGTTAAATCTTTTTCATTGACAAGTTTTGTTATATCTTTAAAAATCACTAGTTTAGATGAGTTTTCAAAATCTGGAAGCTTAAATATATCTATACTATAGATCGATTCATTATGTTTAAATATCTGTTGTTTATCCCCATCTAATGAGATACTCTTTAGGGCACCTCTAAAAACCCAAGCAAATTTCTAAATAAGCACCAATTAGATAAAATAAAAGATATAAATATCGCAAAGTACGG
>JAFGVR010000080.1 GCA_016937915.1 Campylobacterales bacterium
AGGAGTAAAACTGTTACCACTGGTATCGTAAAGAGGTGGAATAAGAAAACTTGTTTTACTGGTCTTGAAAAAAGGGTGCATTATAAAAATATATTAGAAGATATAGTTTCCATAATCAAATTTCAATCTGATAAAAAGGGTCTCAAACTAGAATTTGATTATGATTTGAAATATTATATGTTTGTAGGTGATCCATTTAGAATAAATCAGATAATAACAAATCTTTTAACTAATGCAGTAAAGTTTACAGATAAAGGGAGTGTTGTTTTAAAAGTATATCAAGAAGAAGATGATTTTATTAGATTTGAGGTAAAAGATACAGGTATTGGCTTAACAAAAGAGCAACAAAATAAACTATTTAACTCCTTTAGTCAAGCCGATAAAAGTATATCAAGGGAGTATGGTGGAGCGGGCCTTGGGCTGAGCATCTGTAAAGAGCTTATAAAACTTATGGATGGAAGAATTTGGGTTGAGAGTATTTATACAGAAGGTAGTAGTTTTATATTTGAAATAACTCTTTTAAAAGCAAGTGAAGACGATACGCAAAACTATAAAACATTTATAGATTTTTTTAGTGTAGAATTTATTAAAGATACCAAAATCTTACTTGTTGAAGATAATAAGATAAATCAAGATATCATAATAGGTTTGCTTCAAAATGATAATTTAAAAATAGATATTGCCAATGATGGGCAAGAGGCTTTGAATATGTTCTTTGCAAATGATGTAGATTATGATCTTATTCTTATGGATTTTCAGATGCAAGGGATGGATGGAGGGGAAGTCTCACAACAAATAAGATTACAAAACCAAAATATCCCTATAATAATTTTGAGTGCCAATCTAAGAGATGAGTTAGTAGATAAATTAAAAAATTTAAAAATAGATGATTTTCTTTCAAAACCTTTAGATGTAGAGAAGTTTTATAATACACTTTTTAAGTATCTTCGAGTTAAAAAAGAATCAATAAAACAAAAAAAGATAGATACAAAAAATAAAATTTCAGCTATAGAAAATTTGGGTGATGAAAAACTTTTTATAAAAATAGCAAATAATTTTTATAAAACTTATCGCAATATTAATCTTATGGAACTAAATAGTGGTGAGTTAGAAAGGGTGACACACTCTATTTATGGACTTAGTAAAACTTTAGGTTATGATGAATTAGCAAGTTTATCAAAAGAGATAGAAGAAACAGCAGATAGAAAATTATTTGATAAATTTCATCATTTTTTAGATTTAGTTATAAAAGATTTAGAACAATATATAGAATTAAAAGAGGCTAAAAAGTTTGTAATAGCATCTAAAAACTCAGATGAAGATTTAAAGAAAAAGTTTTTTGTAAAGTTAAAAGAGGGGTTAGAAAATAGGTCATCTACAGATTGTAGAGTAGCTATTGAACATATAAAAAATTGTGGACTCAATCTTGAAGATGAAAAAATAGTAAAACAGATTGAGTCACTAATCGATAATAGAAACTATAATACAGCATTAGATCTATTAAGCCTTTAAATTAGAGTTTATACTCCAAACCAATCTTTTTACAGTATGAGCTAAGCATATCCCTCTCAAAATCGTTATTTGTAAAATATTCATATCCAAAAGTTGGTTTCCAGATAGTATGATCCTCCATACATAGATAAAAAAACACTTTATCTTTAGCATCATCCCTCCATGGTGAAAAGCTATCATAAGCGTGTTTGAACATCTCTATCTTTGTATCTAGTGGGTATGAACTTTTGCCAGATGCATCTACAAAAGGCATCTGAGTGATTTTACTTCTAAAATCCCTTCCCCTTAGCTGTTTTATAACAGGCTTTATAAATGTTAGAGTTCCAAAACTAACAAGTACCACTTCATCTTGGTTAAATTTGTCTGTTAGCATCTTATAAACTTCACCATACTCATCAAGGTAGTTTTCATACTCAACTATAGGGTGAAAATGAAATCCAACTTTTATCCCTTTGTCTGCTAGTTTTCTAGCAGCATTTACCCTTTTTTCTAAAGATGCAGTTAAATGCTCCTCATTTTTTATGATAGTTGGAGTGTTTAGTGACCATGTTGGCAAGATATTTTTTGGTACATCATTTTCTAAAAAATATTTGATATTATCTGATTTGGTTTTAAACTCTAAAATAACATTTGGATTTTTTCTAGCAAACTCAAATAGTGCATCTAAAACACCCTCACGGTTTCCAAACATAAGTGAATCTGAGCTTTGCCCAGTCCCTATGTGATAAGTTTTATCTTTATCAAGATTTAGATTGTTTAGTTTATCTGCAAAGTTACTATCAAAAGTGATAGTGTTTTGGTTATAAAAACTTTGAATTGAGCAGTATGAACAGTCAAACCCGCAACTCTCAATAGCATCTAAAGTTAAAAGGTTACAGCATCTCGTTTTTTCAGATGCAACAGGGCAAAGTCCAAGACCAAATCCATCTTTAGCCTCTGTTTTAAAGTTGAATTTTTGTTCACTTGGGATATTTTTTAGCCTAAAATCTTTGTATGAGTTTGGTTTACTTTTTATAGCATCATATATCTTTTTTATCTTTGTAAATACAACTTTTTTACTCTCGTAATTTTGAAGTTCATAATCCTTAAATATCTGTGTAAGTGAACCCTCATCCCACATACCAAGATCTCTTGAGAACTCTATAAGTTGTTTTATCTCTTGAAAAGAGAATTTTAGCTGATGTGATTTCTCTTTTATGAACTCTTGTTCATTTTGTGGTAGTTTGTAAAATAGGGTATTTTTTATAGATTCATTAAATTTAGTTTCATAATTATTCATAGTGAAATTTTAGCTAAATATCATAAATCTATATATTATAAATTTTTTATCTCTTTTAGACTACTTATGTACATATCTGCTTTTAGTAGCTTCTTAGGATGGATGATATTATCAAAAGCTCTTCCCGCTACAGCTATCTTTAGATGCTCAAATAGATACCTATTTTTATAAATATTTTCTATCATCTGAGCAATGTCTATGAGGTTTGTTTGCATCGTAGCAGTAAGTATTATTATATTAGGTTGTATATTTTTTAAAGAATCTATGAAATTATTTTCATTTGAATTATTATCAAATATATCCACTTTATATCCAAGTTTATTTAAAACTTTTGAAGCTATATTTATACCAAGTCCATGTGATTCATTTGGAGATGTTGCTATAACAATAGATATATTTTTTTTATGATTATCTGGATATGAATCCAAAATATCATTTAAAACGGTGTTTAAAATTTGAGATGCTATATGCTCTTTTGATACATCTATCTTGCCAATCTCCCATAAAAATCCTATCATTTTCATAGCATCTGTTACTATATCACTGTAAAAATCTATAAATTGATATATATCTGTAGTTTCATTTTTACATATTTCAAATACTTTTTCTTGATCACCTTTTATGAGTATATTTGCTAGTTCACTGCTTTGCTCCTCATACTCTATATGCATCGTTTTTCTTTTAGCTTCTTTTTTTATCTCATCTAGGTTATCTGTTATATGATAGAACAATTCGTACAGTGACATACACAATTTGGAGTTTATATGAGCTACACAGTTAGCTTTGAGTATATGATTTAAAACATCAAAAAAATCAAGTTCAACACCTTTGTTGTGATATAGTCTAAAAAGCCATATATGGTAATTTAATAATATAGTTTTATTGTTGAAATATATTGCATTTTTAAATATTCTTATGTGATATTTGATGATATGATAAACCTCATTTTCCCCTATAGTTGTTAAAGTATCTTTGACGATTTTTGATTCATAATCAAGGACACTGTCATAAGTATCCATAAAAATCTCATTTTCGTACAGTATAAACTCTGAGTAAAGTGGATTGTGAATGTTTTG
>JAFGVR010000081.1 GCA_016937915.1 Campylobacterales bacterium
AAACTATCAATTGCTAAACAATCCATTATATATCATCGATAATTTTTCTAATTATTTGGATGATATTGATGATATAGAAATAAGCTACAGTGAGATGGATGATAAATCTTATACAATACATTTCAGTTATACATTAAATAATATTGATAAATATGAAAATGTAAAATTATTTGTTGATGATATATCACAGTTAGTATTAAAAGGATTTGATGGATGTTTAAATAATCATTTTCAAGCTACATTCAATTTCCCAAAAGAATATCAAACAAGTTTAAAACAATATCTGATGTACTTTGAAGAGTTTTTAAATGACTTATGTATAGAAACAAATGTAAGTATTCAGCCACAAGGTTTAGATACTATATTGACAGTGGAGCCAAAAAATAAAGATGAAGCATTGGAAAAAATAGCAGATGCTTTAAAGTTATATATATCAGCACCTGTTTTGGCATCTGATGTAAGTTTGGAAGAGAAACTTCAGATGCAAACGGCACTACAAAAACTTTATGCGAATTGCTCCCATTTGGAGAGTCAGTTGATATTGAAGTCAGCGACAATTAATGAACAAAATAATCAGCTTCAGATGCAAAATAAAATTATTGAAGCAACAAAGCCTATACTTTTGGAAGTTGGTATAAAACCAGAACTCATAAATGCAAGAAATATACTTTTACTTGATAGTTTAAAGGAAATAAAATACGATAAAAAAACAGAAGATGCAAAAACTTTTTGGAAATCTTTAAAAGGTTCAATTAAAATTCCTTTACTTTTTAAAGCGACTTTAGAAATTGAAAGAAGTAAGTTAGATGAGTAACTTTATAAACAACCTAGCCTACAAAGCATCTGCAGGAAGTGGTAAGACTTTTATGCTTGTTGTTCGTTACCTCTCTTTGCTTTTTAAGGGAGCCGATAGCAAAAAGATACTAACCCTTACTTTTACAAACAAAGCGGCTTCAGAGATGCAAGAGAGGATCATCGCTACTTTGGAAGATTTGGAGCATCGTGGGGAGCTTGATGAGATAGTCAAAGTTACAGGGTTTAGCAAAGAGTACCTTTTAGAAAATCGCAAACGAGTGCTTCGTGAGTTTTTAAACTCAAATGTAAAGATTATGACTATAGATAGTTTCTTCGCTCAAGTGCTTAGAAAATTCTCCCTTTATGCATCTCTTATGCCAGATTTTTCCACTGCAAATTCACAACATGAGATAAAACTTTTAACAAGATTTTTAAAAGAGGTAGATGTAGCAGGGCATAGAGATACCCTGATATCTTTAAGTCTTGATTTTAAAAAAAGAGTTACAAATATCTTTGATATGCTTGATGATTTTTACTCAAAAGCAAATGAGCTTGAGGGGATGAAGTTTGTAAAACAAAACGAAAAAGTTTATGAAGATGATGCTATGGATGCCTTAAACTCCCTAGCATCTCTCATCTCAAACTGCAAAGGTGCATCTGCTACACTTAAAAATGCAGTAGTGGCTGATAACTTTTATGAGCTTGCATCTAAGAGTTGGATTGAGAAGGAGAGTTTGAACTACTGGGTGTTTAAAAAGTGTTATAGCCCTGAGTTTGATTTTTATCTCACAAAAATCCAAGATGCGATTCAAAATCATAACAGAGCAAAAGAGCAAAACTTTTTTTATGCACTAACTAAGCTTGTGAGCATCTATAAAAAAGCTAAAAAAGCTTTGTATGTAGATGATAGTGAGCTTAGCTTTTCAGATGTGACTGTACTTGTCCACTACCTTTTAAAAGAGAGGGTAGATAGTGAGTTTTTGTATTTTAGGCTTGATTCTAAGATAGAGCATATCCTCTTAGATGAGTTTCAAGACACATCTATCATGCAGTATGAGATCTTAAAACCGCTCATAAATGAGATAACCTCAGGTGAGGGGATATTTAACGATGGAAGCTTTTTCTTTGTAGGTGATGTGAAACAGTCTATATACAGATTTCGTGGTGGTGTTAGTGCATTGTTTGATGAAGTGACACGCCAAAACGCCACTCATACAGAGTCACTTCTCACAAATTACCGTTCACAAAAAGAGGTGATAGAGTTTGTAAACAAAGTTTTTGAACACAAAATCAAAGGTTATGAGCATCAGTTAGTAAGAGCTGATGCAAGTGGTGGTTATGTAGAGGTTGCTTTAAATGATGAGCCACTAGAAGAGGTGGTGAAGATAGTTCAAAAACTATTATCTTTGGGTGCAGATATAGATGAGATGGCGGTTTTATGTGCTACAAACAGTGATGGGTATGAGGTAAAAGAGAGGCTTGAAGAGATAGGGGTTGATGTTGTAACTGAGACCACTACAAAACTGATAAACCAAAAAAGTATAAAAGCACTTTTGGAGTACTTAAAATATCTATATTTTGGAGCAGATATATACAAACATAACTTTTTTGCCCTCATAAATATGCCACTAGGTGAGATAGAGAGGGTTGATTTTAACAAAGTAAAACTTTTAGATGTTGTAAAAAGAGGGGTTGAGAGGTATAACCTTTTTGGTGATGAGTATCTTGATGATGATGAAAATATAATCAGATTTTTTGATGCACTCTCAAGATACTCCGACATAGAAGCTTTGCTTTTTGAGTATGAGAGGCTTGATGCATCTGCGGCTATGAGTGAGCTTAGAGGGGTGAGAGTTTTAACAGTTCACAAATCAAAAGGGCTTGAGTATGAGCATGTCATCGTGATGGACAGACTCAAAAACCCACCAAATAAAAATCAGCCAATCATCTATGAGTATGATGGGATAGAGTTAAAAAATATCTATCTAAGGATAGCTAAGCGAGAATCTATCGATAAACAATACGCAAATGCACTTCTAAAAGAGGCTCAGCTTGAGAGAGAAGATAAACTAAACTCCTTGTATGTTGCATTTACAAGAGCTAGAGATAACCTTTTTATAGTTAAAAACTCTGAAAAATCTATGTTTGACATCTTAGATATCTCTCCATTTTCAAGAGGTGCTTTAGAGGTTGAGGCAAAGCAAGAGCGAAAAACGCTCAATGTCAATGTAAAGTTTGATTATACAGATCTTTATTATGGCACTCAAAGCGATATATTGGAGCTTGAAAAAGAGAATGATGAGGATATAAAATCTATCAATTTTGGTTTGGCACTCCATTATATGTTAGAGATGATGCCATCGTTTGATTTGGCATCTATTGATGATGCAAAAGATATGATGCTAAACAAATACGGCCATATCTTAGATGATACCGAGATAGCAGAGCTTATAAACAGAGTAAAGATGCTACTCTCTAACACAGAGTTTAAAAATCTAAGTGATGGTGAGTGTTACAAAGAGAAGCCTCTTAGGTATAAAAATAATCTCAGATATGTTGATTTGCTAGTTAAACATAAATCTGGAGTTTATAATGTGATTGATTATAAAAGTTCTGAGTTGTACGCAAAAGAGCATATACAGCAGGTGGGTTTTTATGTAAAAGCTATCAAAGAGATAACTGGTGAGAGAGTGGATGGGTATATCTGTTATCTGCTTGAAGATGAGATAAAGATAGTAAAGAGTTGATGCGAGGTTTTTAAATGAAAAAGATAAGGTGCGCTACTTATGAGGGTTTGGATGCAAAACTAGTAGATGTTGAGTCAACTCTTACAAAAGGTCTCCCATCTTTTAGCGTTGTTGGGATGGCTTCTGCATCTATAAATGAGAGTAAAGAGAGGGTAAAATCAGCACTCCTTGAGAGTGATTTTACATTTCCTCCAAAACGCATCACACTCTCACTTGTACCATCGGATCTTAAAAAAGATGGTTCACAGTTTGACCTTAGCATAGCACTGATGATAGCTTTAAATGATGTAGCGAGCGATTTTAGTGAGTGGTTTGCTTTTGGTGAGCTGGGGCTTGATGGGAGTGTAAAAGAGAATCTCATCCTCTATCCACTTCTTCTCTCTTTGGCAAACCAAAAGATACTCAAAAAAGCGATAGTCCCTTATGCATCTCTTGATAAACTCTCTAAGATTCCAGATGTGGAGTTTTATGGTGTGAAAAACCTAAAAGAGGCTATGGGGTTTTTAAAAAACCAAGAGGCGGTAGAGCCAAACTCTATGCAAAGTGGGATAGATGCACCAAGCTATGAGATAGGTGGTGAGGTCTATTTTTACCAAAAAGAGTACAAGTACGACTTTTTGGATGTAAAGGGGCAGGAAGTGGCAAAAAGAGCTGCACTCATCGCTGCATCTGGATTTCATAACATCCTTTTAGAGGGGAGCCCAGGGTGTGGGAAGAGTATGATAGCATCTAGAGTTCGCTATATCTTGCCCCCTATGGCGATAGATGAGGTTTTGGATGTTGCAAAGCTTGAAGCACTAGAGTTTAGAGAACCATCGTTTAGACCACTTAGAAATATGAGAGCACCACACCACACCTCTACAATGGCTAGCATCTTTGGTGGTGGTTCACATAAAGCACAGATAGGTGAGGTGGGTTTGGCTCACAATGGGGTTTTGTTTTTTGATGAACTTCCCCACTTTTCTAAAAATGTTCTTGAGGCTTTGCGTGAACCTATGCAAGACAACCGCATCCGCATCTCACGGGTAAACTCAAAAGTTGAGTACCCAGCAAATTTTCTTTTTATAGGGGCTATGAACCCATGTCCATGCGGAAACCTTTTGGATGAGTCAAAAGAGTGTAGATGCAACGAGCTTGAGATACAAAGGTACAAGAACCGTTTGTCTGATCCATTTTTAGATCGCATCGATATAAATGTGGTGATGCAAAAAGTAGATGCAAACGACAAGCCAAGCTTTAGCTCAAAAGAGATGCACAAAAAAGTTTTGGAGGCTCATATATTTGCAAAAAGCAGAGGGCAAAAAAAGTTCAATGCAAAACTAGATGATGATGAGATAGAGAGGTTTTGCATCTTAGATAGTGATGCTAAAGCTGTTTTGGATATGGCGATAGAGAGGTTTGCCCTATCGTTTCGAAGCATCAAAAAGATACAAAAAGTTGCTCGAACTATAGCTGATTTGGATGGCTGTGATGTGATAGGTAAAAGCCATATACTAGAGGCTTTGAGCTACCGCAGAAGATGAAACAACTCAAAAACAATTTTAACAAAGAGTACATAGAGCTTTTATCTTCAACTATAAAAAACCACCACAAAGAGTTTGATGCATCTGGGTTTAAGGGTGCTGTTTTTGACTCTAGTTGGGATGAGTTAGAGTTAAAACAAAGGGTGCGACACATCGCAAAAACTCTGCATTTCTTTTTGCCGCAAAACTATCAAAAATCGTTGGAGATTTTAAAAAAAACTATAACCGATATAGGGATAGAGTATTATCTTCAAAACTTTATATTTAGCGATTTTGTTGAGGTTTATGGGTTGGATGATTATGACGCTTCCATAGATGCACTCAAACATTTCACACAGTACTCAACCGCTGAGTACGCCATAAGGGGTTTTATCACAAAAGATGTAGATAAAACGATGGCCATACTAAAAGAGTGGGCAAAAGATGAAAATGAGCATATAAGACGCTTAGCATCTGAGGGGTGCAGACCAAGATTGCCATGGGCTAAAACACTAGAGATGTTTAAAAAAGAGCCATCAAAGATAATCCCCATTTTAGAGATTTTAAAAAACGATGATGCAAAGTATGTCCAAAAAAGTGTAGCAAACAACCTAAACGACATCTCAAAAGATAATGAAAATTTTTTCATACAGATAGCCAAAAACTGGTATGGTCATAGTAAAAATACCAATTGGATAGTAAAACACGCAAGTAGAACTTTGCTAAAAAAAGGCAACACTGAGATGATGCAACTCTTTGGTTTTTTGGATGCAAACCATGTAGAGATAAAAAACTTTCAACTCTCAAAATCTATAAATATAGGTGATAATCTTTTGTTTAGTTTTGATACCATCTCAAAACAAAAACTTGGCAAATTAAGGGTTGAATACGCTATATATTTTTTGAAAAAAGATAAGAGCTACTCCAAAAAACTCTTTAAGATAGGGGAATACACCGTAGATGCTAAAGAGATGCACTTTGAGAAAAAACATCACTTCAAAAAACTAACGACCAGAAAATTTTACGAGGGTTTGCAAAAGATAGAGATAGTTGTAAATGGTGTTGGGTTTGGGAGTGTTGGGTTTGAACTAAAAGAGGCTTTTGATGAAAATTAGATATATTTTTGCTATCTTCTCTTAAATCTAACTGCATTACTTAATGGATTTTTTATAAGTCTTTTTTGATACTCTATCATATTAAAAAATGGATTTAAAAAATTTTCCAAATTGGATGTACAAATATCTTCCACCCGACTTCGTCAAAAGCACTACAAAAAAATAGCTAAAATTTCTTAAACTTCCCTAAATAAGGCACTTTGAAATTTTGAAAAAGC